>NZ_RCOA01000041.1:0-16114 GCF_004307585.1 Pseudomonas sp. Sample_20
AGTCTGGTGCGGACGGAGGGGATGGGATTGTTGGTGGTGTTGGTGCAGGTGGTGAATTTGGTGGGAGCTTTGCGTGAACTGCGTAGGCAAACAGCGAATAAACGAGTTTGGCAGCCATTCGCCAATGCGATTGTCGCTACTGGGGCTGCAGGATTTACTGCCGCGCAAAGTCTTGGGGATACAGCCTTGAAAAACCGCAGTTCATTGCTGGCGACGAATCTTCAGCAAGCGGCGCTGAAAAACGTGCATGTGCAGTTGGGGAAACTGCATATTGGTCTGGGCAGTTTCACCTATGTCTCAGGTTTCCTGTCTTCGCTGCAAAGCGTGAAAAGCCATTATGCAAACTGGCAACAGGCCGTTCGCGGCGGAAGCTTTCACGCCGAGAAAAGCACTGCGTTGGCCGCGATTGGCGCGTTGGGTTCAACTGCCAATAACGGGTATGCCTTGAGCCATACCATTCACGCCGGGCACAGAGTTTTGATCGCCGAAAACGCAGCGGCAAGAGCCGCAGCCTGGGCCGCTGCTGGCACACGCCTGTCTACTGTTTTCTTTCGTTTTAACCTGGCCGGTGCGTTATTCACTGTGCTTGAACTATCGGGGGTCTGGCTGTTCAGCCGTTACAACATCAGCGCGCATGATAAATGGCTGAAAATAACGCCATGGAGCCGGGATCCGGATATGCGTGGTGATCATTCGCTCAAGGATTATCAAAATTATCTGGCTTTTTTGATTCACGCGCCCTATGTGCAACTCGGCGTGCAAGCGCATGACTCTCGACTTAAAAGCTTGCTGCTGAAAGCCAAGCCCAGCGATATCCATCTGGTCCTGCCTCGATTGACCTTGAAGGATCTGACACCTCCCTTGGGTGGGAAGCCGACGCATCACTTAGCTATCGGCGCGCACCGCATTTCAGTTCCATTACACAGCCGAGGAACGCCACGAGAACAGCGGGACGTCATCAGCGACGAGATCGTAAAGAGTCTGCGCATCGTCAAGTCCATGCCGGAGGGCCTGGTGCTCTGTCTTGAGTACCCGGTAGCACTCGACTCGGAATTCACCCCAGCAAAAGAAACACTCGAGCTGGCCATCCGCATTCAGGCTCTGGATGAGAATGGTCAATGGGTATCAAGAACTCGGGTGATACATGTTGAGCCTCGCGGGAAAGGTCATTTTCCGGTGGTTTTACCTGAGCTTGTAATAGACAAACCACCTGTACTGTTCATCGAAACACAGTTTCTGGACCCAGCCGACCATGCCGAATGACCAAGACAACGCAAGCAACCAGGCCAGGCAGGCGGGAGATATCGAACCGTTTCCAAGCGGAAAAATTACTTATCTGGCACCGTTGCCATTGCCTACCGTACAGCAACCCTTTGGACCGCAAATCGGTGAACTGAATCACGTCTTCATGGAATTCGGGATAGGACCGCCGCAAGTGTTCATGTGGCAGGTAACAGTAGGGTTGCCCTTTAGTGCAACCTTCATGATCACGTGCCTTTTTCCCGCATTTGCTGGTTTTATGTTTTTTCTGGCAGGTTCGGGGTGGAATGACATATGCGGCGCCATCGAAGGAGTTTTCGATGCTTTGATTGGTACGGGCTCTTTGACCATTTTTTGTTGTTTGTGTATTAACCTGGCCGTCTGGCACCATGTCCACAAAAAACGCCTCTCCGTCATCCCAACCCGCTTCAACCGCCAACGCCGCGAAGTCTGCTTCATGCCCGAAGGCGCCACCGAACCAGTCTTCGTCCCATGGGAATCGCTGTCCGCCTGGATCATCGAAGCCCAAGGTGCCACCCAGTTCGGCGTCCATCGCCAATACGGCATGGGCATCGGTTTCTACCAAGGTGAAACCCTCACCAGCCTCGAATTCCAATGCGCCGGCCTGGAGCTCGCGATCAGCCACTGGGAAGCGATTCGCGGCTACATGGAGTACGAGGTCAACGACCTCAAATCGATCCAGGACCTGCAAGACCTGCAAGGCCCGGACGACCCACCCCACGAAGGCCTGCATACATTCCACAATGCCCGCGCGCGGATGCATCAGGAGATCCATGAAGGCCGCCGCTCGCGGTTGTCGGGGTTCTTCTGGTACCTGTATCACGTCATGACCTTATGGACGATTCCCAACCGTCTGCTCGAATGGGAAATTCGTCGGCTGGAAAGAATCGGCAAGCAGGCGCTGCCGGAAGTCATGCGCGAATGGTCCGAGCCATTGCCGAAAGAGCAATGGGCCAAGCCGAGCGAAGAGTTGTTGCGGATGAGCGAGCTGGTGCGGCAGATGCACAAGCGCTACCCGCATCGGCCGATTACCGAAATATTCGCCGCTGTCGGTGCAAGCAGACACACGACAAGGCAAGGGGCGTGATTTGCCAGTAAACTCCCCTCCTCTCGCCGCCCTTTGTTCCTCGCGGCCACCCTCTTGATCAAAATGCGGAGTCCACCTTGCGTCTGTTCCACACCTCCGACTGGCACCTTGGGCAAAACCTGCACGGCCAGGAGCGCGATTTCGAGCACGCGTGTTTTCTCGAATGGCTGCTGCGCCAGTTGCACTTGGCGCAGCCGGATGTGCTGCTGATTGCCGGGGACATCTTCGATACGGTCAATCCGCCGGTCAAAGCGCAGGAACGCCTCTACGATTTCATCGTCAGCGCTCACGAACAGCAGCCGCTGCTGACCATCGTGATGATTGCCGGCAACCATGATTCCGGCTCGCGGATCGAGCTGCCGGCGCCATTGATGCGGCGTTTGCGTACTCACGCGTTGGGTCGGGTGCTGTGGCTGGATGACGGGCAGCTCGACGCCGAACGTTTGTTGCTGCCGCTGCCGAATGCTCAGGGAGAAATCGCCGCGTGGTGTCTGGCGTTGCCATTCTTGCGGCCGGCGGAGGTCACCGGCGCGCATCTTGGTGACAACTATCTGCGCGGCATCGGTCAGGTGCATGAGTGGCTGATCGCGGCGGCGAATGCCAAGCGCCAGCCCGGGCAGGCGTTGATCGCTATCAGCCACGCGCACATGGCCGGCGGTTCGGTGTCGGAGGATTCCGAGCGCAGCCTGATCATCGGCAATGCCGAAGCGCTGCCCGCCAGCCTGTTTGGCGAAAGCATCAGCTATGTCGCCCTCGGCCATTTGCACAAGCCGCAGATGGTCAACGGCGAGGAGCGCATCCGCTACAGCGGCTCGCCGATTCCGCTATCGTTCTCCGAGATCGGCTATCAGCATCAGATTCTCGATGTGGTCCTGGACGGTGAAACACTGGTCAGCGTCGAGCCGAAACTGATCCCGCGTTCGGTCAATCTTCAGCGCATCGGCCCGGCACCGCTGGCCGAAATTCTGCTGCAACTGGCCGAGTTGCCGAACGTTGATCTGCTCGCCGAAACCCAGCGCCAGCCATGGCTCGAAGTGCGGGTGCGCCTGGATGAGCCGCAGCCGGATCTGCGCCATCAAGTGGAAACTGCGCTGCAAGGCAAAGCCGTGCGACTGGTGCGCATCGCCGCTGAATACGCCGGCAATCGCGGCGCCGATGGCGGCGATGACGGCAGCACGCTGATCGAACTCGACCAGCTCACCCCGCAGGAACTGTTCAGCCGCGCCTGGCTCGACAACTACGGCAGCGAGGTCGACGAGCAGACGCTCAAGGACTTCGCCGAACTGCTGCAGGACGTGCAACTGGAGGGCGAGCAGCCATGAAAATTCTCGCCATTCGTTTGAAGAACCTGGCCTCGCTGGCCGGTCCGTTCGAGATCGATTTCACAGCCGAACCGCTGGCCAGCGCCGGTCTGTTCGCAATCACCGGCCCGACCGGCGCCGGCAAAAGCACGTTGCTCGATGCCTTGTGCCTGGCGCTGTTTGGCGCTGTGCCGCGTCTGAACAACACCGGCCGTGATGCGAAAGTCCCGGATGCTGACGGTGAAATCGCCACTGGCGACCCGCGCACCTTGCTGCGACGCGGCACCGGTGAAGGCTATGCCGAAGTGGATTTTGTCGGCGTCGATGGCCGCCGCTATCGCGCGCGCTGGGAAGCCAATCGTGCTCGCGAGAAGGCTGGTGGCAAACTCCAGGCCAGTCGGCAGAGCCTGCGCGACATCGATCAGGATCAACTGCTCGCCAGCCAGAAAGGCGAATACAAAACCCAGCTGGAAGCCGCGCTGGGCCTGAACTTTGAACAGTTCACTCGCGCTGTGCTGCTGGCGCAGAGTGAGTTCAGCGCGTTCCTCAAGGCTGACGACAACGACCGCAGTGAACTGCTGGAAAAACTCACCGACACCGCGCTGTACACCCGCCTCGGCCGCCGCGCCTTCGACAAGACCAAAGAAGCCCGCGAAGCGCACAAGCTGTTGCAGGATCAGGCTACCGGTGTGACGCCTTTGGCGCCGGAAGCTCGTGCCGAACTCGACGAGCGTTTCAACACCGCGCAGCAACAGATGAAGGCGCAACAGGCGCAGCTCAAACAACTTGAGCAACAACACAGTTGGCTGAAGGATTTGCGTCAGTTGCAGGAAGCGCAGCAAGCGGCCAGCGAACAACTGCAAACCGCGCAACAGCAATGGCAGGCACTGGCCGGCGAGCGGGTAAAACTGACGCGTCTGGAGCAGCTTGGCCCGCAACGCCATCAGTTCGCACGCAAGGCCGAGCTCGATGCGCTGCTTACGCCATTGGCGGCGCAGATTGCCGCGCACACCCAACAACACGCGGCGCTGGGCGAACGCCAGGCGCAGCTGGAACAGAACCTCGACGCAGCGAAAGTCGCCCTGAGCGAAGCGCAACAACGCCAGAGCGAAAATGCGCCGTTGCTGCGTCAGGCGTTTGAAGAACACAGCACCCTCGCCCGCCTGATCAAGGACACCGCCAGCAGCGCCGAAGCCCGGCAAGCGGCCGAGCAAGCGTTCAAGGATGGCCAGAGCGCGATTCAGGCTTTGCAGGAAAAGCAGACTGAAGTCGCCGCGCGTTTGCAACGCATCGCCGCGGAGCTTGAGCAGAGTGCCCATCTGGCGCCGTTGAGCGATGCCTGGAGCGCCTATCGCGACCGTTTGCAACAGTTGATGCTGATCGGCAACCGCTTGAACAAGGGCCAGAGCGAACTGGCGTCGCTCGAACAGAACGCCACGCGCAGTGCTGAGCAACTGGCCTCGCACAAGCAACAACTGGAAGTGCTGTTCAAAGAGGCTGGCGCCGAGCCCGATGCGGTGGCCGAACAGATCGGCCTGCTCGGCACTTTGCTGCAGGACAACCGCAAACAGCTGCGCGCAATCGAAGACCTGTCGCGCCTGTGGGCGTCTCAGCAGGATCTCGACAAGCGCAGCGCCGAGTTGCAACAACGCCAGCTCGACGCGCAGCAGCAACGCGAACGTCTGACCCAGGACGGTGTGAAAACCAAGGCCGAACTGACCGTCGCCGAGCAGACCCTCAGCGTCACTCGCGAGCTGCTTGAACGTCAGCGGCTGGCGCGCAGTGCCAGTGTCGAAGAGTTGCGCGCGCAGTTGCAGGACGATCAGCCCTGCCCGGTCTGCGGCAGCAACGAGCATCCCTATCACCAGCCCGAAGCGCTGTTGCAAAGCCTTGGCCGTCACGATGAAAGCGAACAGGCCAACGCCCAGCAAGTGGTCGATCAGCTCAAGGAAAAACTGATTGAGCTGCGCGGCGAAGTCGGTGGCGTGATCGCACAACAGAAAGAGCTGCTGCAGCAACAGGAACAACTCGCGGCGCAGCAACAAGCCCTGGCCCCGAGCCTCGACGCGCATCCGCTGGCCGCGCAACTGTTCAATCAGGACGCCGACAAACGCGACGCCTGGCTCAGCCGCCAGACCGAGCAGTTGAACCAGAGCATCACTCAGGACGAACAACGCCAGAGCGCCCTGCTCACCTTGCAACAGGACGCGGCGCGCTTGTCGCAACAATTGCGTCAGGCCGAGGTAGCGCATCAGCAAGCGGCGCAACAGCTCAGCCATCAGCAGCATGAACTCAACAGCGACCGTCAGCGCCTTGAAGAAGAACTCAGCGCGTTCGGCCCGCTGCTGCCCGCCGACACACTTGAGGCCTTGCGCCTGGAGCCGGCGGCAACGTTCATGCAGCTGGACCGGCAGATCGCCGAACGTTTGACCCAGCTCGAACAGCAAAAGGAAGAGCTGAGCGAACAGCAGCAACGCCAGCAGACCCTCGAGAAAGAACAGGATCGCCAGCAGCTGCGCACTCAGCAGCTGCACAGTGCCGAACAGCAATTCACGGCGTTGACCGAGCAGCAGCAAAGCTGTCAGGAAAAACTCGCGCAGTTACTTGGCGAGCACAGCAGCGCCGAGCATTGGCAGCAGCAGTTGGAACACGCCGTGGAACAGGCGCGCGTCGCCGAAACCAGCACCGCTGAGGAGCTGCAAAGTGTGCGCACGCAACTGGTGCAGATCGCCGCTGAGCTCAAGGCCCAACAGGAACGCCTGCAAGCACTGCAAGCTGAAGACCAGGCACTCGCCGGCAAGATCGCCGATTGGCGCGCCAGCCACCCGGAACTGGATGACGGCGGCCTCGAAGACTTGCTGCGCTTCGACGACGCGCAAGTCACCGAACTGCGTCAGACCCTTCAGCACAACGAAAAAGCCATCGAACAGGCCCAGGTCCTGTTGCAGGAGCGCGATCAGCGCCTGCTCGATCACCAGGCCCGGCAGGACGGCAATCTTGACGCCGAACAGCTGGACAGCGCCCTCGCCGAGCTGCAGAACCAGTTCGCCGTCAGCGAACAGCAGTGCGCCGAACTGCGCGCCGAACAGGCGGAAGACCAGCGTCGGCAGAACGCCAATCAGGCGCTGGCCCAGCAGATCGCCGACGCCTATGCCGAGTACCAGCGCTGGGCGCGGCTCAGTGCCTTGATCGGCTCGGCCACCGGCGACACCTTCCGCAAGATCGCCCAGGCCTACAACCTCGACCTGCTGGTACATCACGCCAACGCGCAGCTGCGCCAACTGGTCAAACGCTATCGCCTCAAACGCGGCGGCAGCATGCTCGGCCTGCTGGTAATGGACACGGAGATGGGCGACGAACTGCGCTCGGTGCATTCGCTTTCCGGCGGCGAAACTTTCCTCGTATCGCTGGCATTGGCGCTGGGTCTGGCCTCGATGGCGTCGAGCACGCTGACAATCGAATCGCTGTTTATCGACGAAGGTTTCGGCAGCCTTGATCCTGAATCCTTGCAACTGGCCATGGACGCGCTCGATGGCTTGCAGGCGCAGGGACGCAAGGTGGCGGTGATTTCCCATGTGCAGGAAATGCACGAACGCATCCCGGTGCAGATTCAGGTGCGGCGCCAGGGCAACGGTTTGAGCACGCTGGAGGTGAAATGAACACGCTGTATTCCTTCCGCCGCTGCCCTTACGCGATGCGTGCGCGAATGGCGCTGCGTTATGCGGGCGTGCCGGTGGAGATTGTCGAAGTCAGTCTCAAGGACAAACCGGCGCAGATGCTCGCGCTCTCGCCCAAGGGCACGGTGCCAGTGCTGAATGCCGATGGCGTAGTGATCGATGAGAGTCTGCAGATCATGCGCTGGGCGTTGGCGCAGAATGATCCGGATGATTGGTTGTTCAAGGATGATCCGGGCGCAGACGTCATCATGGACATGCTGATCGAGACGAACGATCAACGATTCAAGACTTCGTTGAACCACTACAAATACGCTGAGCGTTATCCAGAGCAACCGATGGAGGTCTATCGCATGCAGTGCGAGATGATCGCCCACTATCTGGATCTGACGCTCGCAGACCACGACTATTTGCTGGGTGACCGGCTCAGTCTCGCCGACATCGCCCTGCTGCCCTTCGTCCGACAGTTCGCTCATGTTGATCGCGAGTGGTTTGCGCAGACGCCTTATGTTCGCTTGCAGGCCTGGTTGCAGCGCCTGCTCGAATCCGAACTGTTCACCTCGATCATGAAGAAGTAACCCTCTCTCCCTCTTGATCGTTCCCACGCTCCGCGTGGGAATGCAGCCGGGGACGCTCTGCGTCCCATTGGAACGCGGAGCGTCCCTTGAGGCATTCCCACGCAGAGCGTGGGAACGATCTTCGTCAGGCCAGGGCGTTGCACATGCCCAGCGCCATGCAATCCACTTCAAACGGCCCGAGAAAATCCACCGCGACCTTGACCGGTGGATTGCCGGCCATCAGCCCCAGCGTGTTGGCGCGTTCAATGTTGTGCGCGATGTTGTGGTTGGCCTCTATGGCCCGGGCCAAGCCACCCACCGAGCCTTGGCCAAATCCCAAGAGTGAGGCGCCGTTGGTCATCAGCGCGAGGCTGGCGATGACCCAGAGTCTGTAGCCTTTCATGCGCCGCCGACTCCTGCGAGTTCGGCCCTGTCGACCATCGCGCTTTGCGAGCGCAGTTCGAACTGGATGCCGGGGTGGGCGACGTCGATCGGGGCGTCGAAGCTGTGTTCCATCTGTGCGCCGATGCTGACGAACAGCACCACGGCCAGGTACAGACCGATGGCCAGGTAGGCGCCGCGTTTGGCGGAAGTGAGGATTGCGCTGGCCATGGTGTTCTCCGTGGGCAAAGGTTTCGATGGCCACAGAATCAATCAAAAAAGCCGAAGCAACCACTCAGGGTTTGCAATGGTGAATATCAGCTTCGTTGATTATTTAGAGGCTCTATTTGCCCGCGAGAGAAAACCTATGAGTGCAGAACGCGCGCGCGTGAGCTGCCGAAGGCTGCGATCTTCTGATTGATCGTTCCCACGCTCCGCGTGGGAATGCCTCAAGGGACGCTCCGCGTTCCAATGGGACGCAGAGCGTCCCGGGCTGCGTTCCCACGCAGAGCGTGGGAACGATCAGGTTACGCGCGCGCGTAGGAGCTGCCGAAGGCTGCGATCAAGATCGCAGCCTTCGGCAGCTCCAACAAGGAGATGGCAATTTCAGGCTTGGGTTTTGTGATCCAGCGCGGCGTAGAAGTTGGCGCTTTGTTGCAGGTATTTCTGGGTGTAGCTCTGGGTGTGGGATTTTTTGCTGGCGATTTCGACGTTGGCACCGGCTGGCAATACCACCGTGGCAGAAATGGCGGAAGCGGCGATGACGGAGAAGAGATTGAAGTTCATGGCGGTAACCCTCGTGTTCGTTTGCTTGGTTTGCCCGGTCGGGCTGTGAAACAAACGTAACGCTCGAGGGTTGCCTCCTTGAAATCTTTTGTAGCATTAGCCGATATCAGTGCAATTAATACAACGATGCAGGCCCCGTAGACCGGGGCCTGTGGCTTATTGTCGCACCAGGAATTTCAGATCGCTTGGCGCGTCGATCGGCAGTTTTTGCACGGTTTTGCCCAGCAGACCGGTCTTGGCATCGCGTTCGACGACAACAATCTGGTTGCTCTTCTGGTTGGCAATCAAGACGAATTTACCGCTCGGATCAAGGGCAAACTCGCGCGGGTGATCACCTTCGACCGAGCGCTTTTGCAGCTCTTTGAGCTGACCGGTCGCCGGATCAATGCTGAACACTACGAGCTGATTGGCCGTGCCGCGATTGCTCACGTAGAGAAACTTGCCGTCAGCCGAAGCATGCAGCGCCGCGCCGGCTTTGTCCGAGGTCGGCTGGCCCGCTGCCAGATCGACCAGTTGCGTCTGGGTCAGTACGCCGTCCTTGTAGTCGAACACCGCGACCTGTGCACTCATCTCCATGGTCAGCCAAGCGTGTTTGCCGTCAGCGCTGAACAGCAGATGACGCGGGCCACTGCCGGCCGGCAAGGCTACCGAGGCGGTTTTCGCCGGGGTTAGCGGCAAGTGCGGGTTGGCCTTCGGGTCGTATTGATAGATGAAAACCTTGTCCGCGCCCAAATCATTGGAGAACACATAGCGCCCGTCCGGCGACGACACCGTCGAGTGCACGTGATTCGATGCCTGACGCTCAGGGTTGACCCGACTGGCCGGGTGCCCGCTCATCTGCACCACCGGTTTCAGCTGGCCGTCGGCATCGACCGGCAATACTGCCAGGGTGCCACCCGGATCTTCCATCACCGAATAATTGCTGACGAACAGGTGTCTGGCATCAGCGCTGAGGCTGGAATGGGTCGGCTCGTTACCGAGGCTCTGCACTTGATTGATCAGGCTCAGCGCATGGGTCTTCGGGTCGATGGCGAAGCTGCTGACGCGGCCGACCGGGTCAGTCTGGCCCGGGCCGTTTTCGTTGACCACGAACAAGCGCTTCTGGTCTTTCGAGAGGGTCAGCCACGACGGGTTTTCGGTCTTGACCACTTGCAGCGGCTTGGCGTCGATCTGGCCGGTGGCGCTGTCGAACTGCATGCGGTAGATGCCCTGGCTGGAACCGGCGGTGTATGAGCCGACCAGCAACTGCAAGGTGTCGGCAGAGGCGCTGGAAAGCCCCATCGCGCCGACGCTGCCGGCCATCAGCAAAGGCCAGAAATTACGCATCTTCATTATTGTCATCCTCATCGTCGCTGCTGCTGACTACGTCGCCGAGGCACACCAGACGATGCTCGCCCGTGGTCTTGGTGTCGCTGGCGTAACCGACGATCAGCCAGCTCTGCAGCGTCTCATCGAACGTCGCAGCCGCAACCTGCGCCGGGGTGAATTCCCAGTGCTTGGCTGCACGGCCATCGATGCATTCGATGTGCAGGTTATCGTCCTCGTCGAGGGCGAATTCGAAGGCGTGCAGGCCATCGATTTCGACCATACCGCAATGTTCGAGGGCGTTGAGAAGGGTTTGGGCAGTCATGGCAAACAGTCTTTCTTTGGGGGGAAAGGGCCAATGATAGCCCAATGTGATCCAGAGGCCCCCTGCTGAAACCTTGATCGTTCCCACGCTCCGCGTGGGAATGCCTCAAGGGACGCTCCGCGTTCCAGTGGGACGCAGAGCGTCCCGGGCTGCATTCCCACGCAGAGCGTGGGAACGATCAACACAAAAAATCGCGATGCTGGCTAGATCGCCTCTCGCGATGGCTTGCCATCCACCAAACGCTGAATCCGCAGCGGGTTGGCGTTTTTCAGCGGTTCGGGCAGCAAGCTGTCCGGGTAGTTCTGGAAGCACACCGGGCGCAGGAAGCGATCGATCGCCAGCGTGCCCACCGAAGTGCCGCGCGCATCGGACGTCGCCGGGTACGGGCCGCCATGCACCATCGAATCGCACACTTCGACACCGGTCGGATAACCGTTGAGCAGGATGCGCCCGACCTTCTGTTCCAGCAGCGGCGTCAGTTCGGCGAATTGCTCGAAATCAGACGGCTCGCCGATGATCGTCGCGGTCAATTGACCGTGCAGGCCGTGCAGCGCCGCGCTCAGTTGTGCCTGATCGGCCACTTCGACGATTACTGTGGTCGGGCCGAACACTTCTTCCTGCAGCACTTCATCGCCGTTGATCAACAGGCTGACATCGGCCTTGAACAACTGCGGCTGCGCCTGATTGCCCTGCTGCGGATTACCGGCCAGATGCTCGATGCCGCTGTGCGCCAGGAGTTTTTCCAGGCCTTTGCCATAGCTGCCGAGGGTGCCGGCGTTGAGCATGGTTTGCGCCGGTTGATCACCGATTGCAGCAGCGACTTGTTGGACAAACGCGCTGAACTGCGGAGAGCGAATACCGATGACCAGACCCGGGTTGGTGCAGAACTGACCGCAACCTTGAACCACCGAAGCGGTGAGGTCACGCGCAACGGTTTCCGAACGCGTGGCCAGTGCCTGCGGCAGCACGATGACCGGGTTGATGCTCGACATCTCGGCAAACACCGGGATCGGTTGCGGACGTGCGGCAGCCATGTCGCACAAGGCGCGACCGCCCTTCAGCGAACCGGTGAAACCAACGGCCTGAATCGCCGGATGCTTGACCAGCCATTCACCGACGCCGCCACCGTAGATCATGTTGAACACGCCGGCAGGCATGCCGGTTTTTTCCGCCGCACGAATAATCGCGTCGGCGACCAGTTCAGCCGTGGCCATGTGGCCGCTGTGCGCCTTGAACACCACCGGGCAACCGGCGGCCAGTGCTGCTGCGGTATCGCCACCGGCAGTGGAGAACGCCAGCGGGAAGTTGCTCGCACCAAATACCGCAACCGGGCCGAGACCGATGCGGTATTGGCGCAGATCCGGACGTGGCAGCGGCTGACGATCCGGCAGTGCCAGATCGATCCGCGCGCCGTAGAAATCACCGCGACGCAGGACTTTGGCGAACAGACGCATCTGCCCGCTGGTGCGACCACGCTCGCCCTGAATACGACCAGCCGGCAGCGCGGTTTCGCGGCAGACCACGGCGACGAAATCGTCGCCAAGCGCATCGAGTTCATCGGCGACCGCGTCGAGGAACTGCGCGCGACGTTCGGCGCTGAGGCTGCGATATGTCGGGTAAGCCACAGCGGCGGCCTTGGCGGCGGCGTCGACTTCTTCCGCCGTGGCCTGAATGAAATCATGCGGCAGGGCTTCGCCAGTGCTGGCGTCGACCGAGTGCAGTTTGACGCTGCCGGCGGCGCTACGCTGACCGCCGATGTAGTTGTGACCGAGAATCTGAGTCATGGGATCTCCTTAAAGGGTGCCGATGCTGTCCGGTTCAAAAGCCGCCTGAACCGGTGCGATACCGTTGACCAGCGGTGCGCCGAAATCGGCCTGGCTGATCTCGAACGTGTCGCCCGGCTGAGTGCGGATGCCGTCGGCAAACGACAGGGTCGCAGTGCCGAAAAAGTGAATGTGCACGTCGCCCGGACGCAGGAACTGACTGTATTTGAAGTGGTGGTACTCGAGGTTCGCCAGGCTGTGGCACATGTTGGCCTCGCCACTGAGGAACTCGTTCTGCCAGAGCACTTCGCCGTCACGCAGGATTCGGCTGGTGCCGGCAAGGTGTTGAGGCAATTCACCGGTACGAAGTTCCGGGCCATAACTGCAACTGCGCAATTTCGAGTGCGCCAGGTACAGGTAATTCTTGCGTTCCATGACGTGATCGGAGAACTCGTTGCCCACCGCGAAACCGAGGCGATACGGCTTGCCATCGTTGCCGATGACATACAGGCCGGCCATCTCCGGCTCTTCGCCGGCGTCTTCGGCGAACGGCGGCAGCGGGAACGCCTGCCCCGGACGCACGACAATGCTGCCGTCGCCCTTGTAGAACCACTCTGGTTGCACGCCGGCCTGCCCCGCCGCCGGTTTGCCACCCTCCACGCCCCACTTGAAAATGCGCATGGTGTCGGTCATCGCCGCTTCATCGCCGGCCTGCTGGTGCATCTTGTCCCGCGCCGAAGCACTGCCGAGATGGGTCAGACCAGTACCGCTGACCAGCATGTGTGCCGGGTCCGGGTGATCGAGTGGCGGCAGGATGCGCAGGTCTTTGAGCAATTGCGCGTAGTCGTGGCTCGCGCCGAGGCCGAGGCTTTGTACTTGCTGCTCAAGGGAGCTGCCGGCCTCGATTGCCGCCAGGGCCAGATCACGGACACTGCGGGCGTCCTCGACTTCGCGGACCTGACCGTTGTCGACCACGCCGACACGGCGCTCGCCGTTGGGTAATTCGAATTGAACCAGATGCATGATTTTCTCCTGTTCCCTCAAAACACCGCCGATCCACTGTGGGAGCGAGCTTGCTCGCGAAAGCGGTGTATCAGTCACCTCAAATGTTGAATGTGCCGACCTCTTCGCGAGCAAGCTCGCTCCCACAGGGGCCGGCGTCGATCCGTCAGGTTCGGGTCGCGCCACGGGCGCTGGCTGCGAACTGGTCGACGGGCAGCACGTGCTTGCGCTCCAGCACGCGATAAACAATGCCGGTCAGAATCAGCCCGAACACCATCACGCCCGAGAGGAAGTACAGTCCGGACGCCAGATTGCCGGTGTATTCCTTCAAAGCGCCGATCACGAACGGCCCGATGTAACCGCCCAGGTTGCCCACCGAGTTGATCAAGGCAATCCCCGCCGCGGCACTCGCGCCAGCAAAGAAACGCCCCGGCAAGGTCCAGAACACCGCGGTGCATGAGAACAGCGCGAACGCCACCAGACACAGCGCCGCCAGTTGCGCCACCGGCAGCGACAGCCAGGCACTGAGGAACAGGCCCAGCGCACCGAGTACATAGAGCACCGCCAAGTGGCCGTAGCGATCATTCAAGCGGTCGGAGCTGCGCGGAATGATCAGCAGGCCGATGATCCCGAAAATGTATGGCACCGAAGAAACGAACCCGGTGACCAGATCGCTGCCGCCGAACTGTTTGATCAACGTCGGCAGCCACAGGCCGAGGCCATAAATGCTCAGGGTCACTGGCAGATAAAACAGCGCCAGCAGCAACACGCGTTTGTCTTTCAGCGCGTGCAGCGGATTGCCGTGACGGGTCTGGCCGTACTCCTGCAAGTCCTTTTTCAGCTCGCCGGTCAGCCAGTCTTTTTCCGCCTGATCCATCCACTTCACTTGCTGCGGGCCGTCCGGCAGCCAGCGCAGCACCGGCCAGGTCAGCAGGATCGCCGGGGTGCCGATGACGATGAACAGCCACTGCCAGCCGTGCAGACCAAGGATGCCGTCCATACCGAGCAAACCGCCGGACACGGGACCGGTGATCATCATCGCGATCGGTTGCGAGAGGATGAACAGGCCGAGGATCTTGCCGCGATGGCGCACCGGGAACCATTGGGTGATGTAGTACAGCACGCCGGGGAAGAAGCCCGCCTCGGCCGCGCCGAGCAGAAAGCGCATCACATAGAAGCTGTGCGGCCCTTGCACGAAGGCCATGCCGATGGTGATCGCGCCCCAGGTGATCATGATCCGCGCGAACCAGCGCCGCGCGCCGAAGCGTTCGAGCATCAGGTTGCTGGGAATCTCGAGAAGGAAATAACCAATGAAGAACAGCCCGGCACCGAGGCCATAGGCCGCATCGCCGATGCCGATGTCGGCGCCCATGTGCAGCTTGGCGAAGCCGACGGCGGAGCGATCCACATAGGCGATCAGGTACAGCAGGATCAGGAAGGGAATCAGTTTCAGTGTGATGCGCCGGACAAGCCGCAATTCCTGGCTCATGAGATCGGTCTCCGATTGTTGTTTTTATAGAACCTCGGGGGACGCCTCTCGCCAAAAAAGCCAGGGCCATCCCTCCGTCGAAAACGACTATATAGTAATACTAATTACCCAACAACTCTTCCAAAGCGCGGATTTTGAGCTTAGATTAAGCGTCAGCTCGCAAACAATAGTCTTACAATAAGAGAATCGATCATGTCTGATAAGAAACCCACCCTGCGCTCCGCCCAATGGTTTGGCACGGCCGACAAGAACGGCTTCATGTACCGCAGCTGGATGAAGAATCAGGGCATCGCCGACCATCAGTTCCACGGCAAGCCGATCATCGGCATCTGCAATACCTGGTCGGAACTGACTCCGTGCAACGCGCACTTCCGCCAGATCGCGGAGCACGTCAAACGCGGGGTGATCGAGGCCGGTGGTTTTCCGGTGGAATTCCCGGTGTTCTCCAATGGCGAATCGAACCTGCGCCCGACCGCCATGCTCACCCGCAACCTGGCGAGCATGGACGTTGAAGAAGCGATTCGCGGCAACCCGATCGACGGCGTGGTGCTGCTCACCGGTTGCGACAAAACCACTCCAGCACTGCTGATGGGCGCGGCCAGTTGCGACGTGCCGGCCATCGTCGTCACCGGCGGGCCGATGCTCAACGGCAAGCACAAAGGCAAGGACATCGGTTCCGGCACCGTGGTCTGGCAGCTCAGCGAACAGGTCAAGGCCGGCACCATCACCATCGATGACTTCCTCGCAGCCGAGGGCGGCATGTCGCGTTCGGCGGGCACCTGCAACACCATGGGCACCGCGTCGACCATGGCGTGCATGGCTGAAGCGCTGGGCACTTCGCTGCCGCACAACGCCGCGATTCCGGCCGTAGATGCGCGCCGTTATGTGCTGGCGCACATGTCCGGCATGCGTGCGGTGGAGATGGTGCGTGAAGACCTGAAACTGTCGAAGATCCTCACCAAGGAAGCCTTCGAAAACGCTATTCGTGTCAACGCTGCCATCGGCGGTTCGACCAACGCCGTGATCCACTTGAAAGCCATCGCCGGGCGCATCGGCGTCGAGCTCGACCTGGACGACTGGACCCGCATCGGTCGCGGCATGCCGACCATCGTCGACCTGCAACCGTCCGGGCGTTTCCTGATGGAAGAGTTCTACTACGCCGG
>NZ_RCOA01000007.1:0-16005 GCF_004307585.1 Pseudomonas sp. Sample_20
GCCGTCTGCTGGCGCGCATCCTGATCGAGAAAACCGGTGGTGGCGACGGCCTGCGTCTGCGCGCCATCGTCGTGCGCAAAGGCGCCGAGAACGACCTGACCAAACGCGCCAGCCTGCTGCGTCGCGATTCGGTACACGGTTCGTTCAACGGCACCATTACCATCGATGAAGAAAACAACACCATCACCGCCAACGGTAACCTGATCCAGGTGATCTACGCGAAGAACCCGACCGAGGTGGATTACACCCAGTACGGCATCAAAGACGCGCTGCTGGTGGACAACACCGGTGTCTGGCGTGACGCCGATGGCCTGGGCCAGCACCTGGCCTGCCCGGGTATCGACCGCGTTGTTCTGACCGCGCCTGGCAAGGGCAAGCTGAAGAACATCGTTCACGGCATCAACCACGGTGAAATCACCGCTGACGACAAGATCGTCTCGGCTGCTTCCTGCACCACCAACGCCATCGTGCCGGTGCTCAAAGCGGTCAACGACAAGTTCGGCATCATCAACGGTCACGTCGAAACCGTTCACTCGTACACCAACGACCAGAACCTGATCGACAACTTCCACAAGGGCGATCGCCGTGGCCGCAGCGCCGCGCTGAACATGGTGATCACCGAGACCGGTGCCGCTACCGCTGCTGCCAAGGCTCTGCCTGAGCTGGCCGGCAAGCTGACCGGTAACGCGATCCGTGTGCCGACGCCAAACGTGTCGATGGCCATTCTCAACCTCAACCTTGAGAAAGCCGCCACCCGCGAAGAGATGAACGAGTACCTGCGCTACATGGCGCTGCACTCCGAGCTGCACAAGCAGATCGACTTCGTCAATTCGCAGGAAGTGGTGTCGACCGACTTCGTCGGCTCGCGTCACGCCGGTGTGGTCGATGCTGAAGCGACCATCGTGCAGGACAACCGCGTCGTTCTGTACGTCTGGTACGACAACGAGTTCGGCTACAGCTGCCAGGTGGTTCGCGTAATGGAAGACATGGCTGATGTGAATCCGCCAGCGTTCCCGCGCTAAGCCTCAGGCTTGAATGAAAACGCCCCGGCATTTTGTCGGGGCGTTTTTGTTTGTGGAGTGATCGTTCCCGCTCTGCTTGGGAACGATCGCGCTGGCGGGTGCGATCTAACTGGCGCCGCCAACCACAGCAGCCTGCGCCGTGCGCAACTCATGCCGGTTGCCACGGAACAATACCAACGTCGCAATCAACCCCAACACCGCCGCGCCGCTGAGCCAGATGCCCGGTGCTGCCTTGTTGTCCAGCACGTGGATCAGGTAGGTACACGCCGCCGGGGTAAAGCCGCCGAACGTCGCCGTCGCCAGGCTGTAGGCCAGCGAGAAACCGGTCGTGCGCACTTCCACCGGCATGATCTCGGTCAGCGCCACCACCATCGCGCCGTTGTACGAGCCATAGAGGAAGGACAGCCATAGTTCGACAATCAGCAAATGGCTGAAGCTCGGGTTCGCCACTAGCCATGACAATGCCGGATACGCAGTGAGGATCGCCAGAATCGTCGCCGCCAGCAGTAAGGGTTTACGGCCGATCTTGTCGGATACCGCGCCCATCACCGGTAGCCAGAAGAAGTTCGACAAGCCGATGCACACCGTCACCAACAGCGCATCGAGATCAGACAGGTGCAGCTCGGCCTTGCCAAACGTCGGCGTGTACGCAGTGATCAGGTAGAACGAAACCGTGGTCATCACCACCAGCGCCATGCCGGCAATGACGACGCCGAAGTTCTGGCCGATCGAGCGGACGATCTCGCCGAGGGTAGGGCGGTGGGTTCGCGCTTGGAATTCCGGAGTTTCTTCCAGCGAGCGACGGATGAAGAAAATCACCGGCACGATCATGCAGCCAATCAGAAACGGCACGCGCCAGCCCCATTCGCCCATCTGCTCCGAACTCAGCCAGTGGTTGAGGCCAACGCCGAGCAGACCGGCGAACACCACGGCTGCCTGTTGGCTGGCCGACTGCCAACTGACGAAAAAGCCTTTACGCCCCGGCGTAGAAATTTCCGCCAGATACACCGACACGCCGCCCAGTTCCACGCCCGCCGAGAAGCCTTGCAGCAAACGGCCGAACAACACCAGCAGCGGCGCGGCGACACCGAGCGTCGCGTAGCCGGGTACGCAGGCAATCAGCACTGTACCGGCGGCCATCATCGCCAAAGTGATGATCAGTCCTTTGCGCCGTCCGTGACGGTCGATATAGGCACCGAGGAAAATCGCCCCCAGCGGGCGCATCAGGAAGCCGGCACCGAAGGTCGCCAGCGACAGCATCAGCGAAGCGAAGGCGCTGTCGGTGGGGAAGAAGGTTTTGGCGATGGCCGTGGCATAGAAGCCGTAGACCATGAAGTCGAACATTTCGAGGAAGTTGCCGCTGACAACGCGAAAGATCGCTTTGCCTTTGCCCGTGGTGGAGGACATGGGAGGTACTCACTGTTCAATTTTGTATAAAGGCGTTGCAGCCATGGGGAAGCGAGCGGGCGCTTGTAGTTCATAATGGCCGCCGTGGTTTTGCGGGGAGATGAAGAATTGTTAACTGGACGCTGGTGGGGGCTTGTGGTCTTGGCGGCGGCTTCGGTCGGCTGCGGCACCGGCGATTCCCTGGAACAGGTCGGTGGCTCGACCATGGGCAGCACCTGGTCGGTCAAGTACGTGCGCCACGCCGGGGGCGCCGATCCTGCGCGCGTGCGCGGCGAAGTGCAGGCCGTCCTCGGTGAAGTCGATCAACAGCTGTCGACTTACCGAAGTGACTCCGCCATCGAACGTTTCAACGCCTTGCCCGCCGATAGCTGCCAAGCCATGCCGGCAGCGGTGCTCGAATTGGTCCGCATCGGCGAACAGCTTTCAATACAAAGTGAAGGCTCCTACGACCTGACCGTAGAGCCGCTGCTGGACCTCTGGGGATTCGGCCCGCAAGGACGCGAAGAAAAGATCCCTGATGCGGCCGCGCTGGCCGAGGTCATGCAGCGAGTCGGTCATCAGCATCTGCGCATCGACGGCGAGCAGTTGTGCAAGGACGCCGCCGTCGAAGTCGACTTCAACAGTATTGCCGCCGGTTACGCCGTGGATGCCATCGCCGCCAGATTGCAGGGCATGGGCATCGACAATTACCTGGTTGAAGCCACGGGCGAACTCAAAGCCCGGGGCAAGAAGCCGGATGGTTCAGCGTGGCGCATCGCTCTCGAAGAGCCTCGCGATGACCAGCAAGTGGCCGAGCGGATTATCGATGTCGATGGCTACGGCGTGTCCACCTCCGGTGACTACCGCCTCTATTTTCTGCAGGACGGTCGGCGTTATTCCCACACCTTCGATGCACGCAGCGGGCGACCGGTCCTACACGACCTGGCGTCAGTCACGGTGATTCATCCTTCAGCGCTGATGGCCGATGGACTATCGACGCTGTTGCTGATTCTCGGGCCGGAAAGGGCGCGGGACTATGCCCAAAAGCATGACATTGCTGCATTCTTTGTCCTGCGTGCCGATACAGGTTTCGTCACCCGCAGCAGTCAGGCATTTACGCAGCTTGTCGGCGAAAAAAACTGACCGAAGACAAGACGAAAGCTGGCGTTGTAGTGCAGGCAAAAGTAGCCTACGACGCGACCAAGGGTTAATGTGCGCGGCGTTGACGCTTCTATAGACTGTGTCCGGGTTCTTCACTGGCCCCCAATTGTTCCTTCGCGCCGCCGTTCGGCGTGATTTAGCCGCCGGTGCTGCTGGCACCGCGGCCTGTTCTGAGGAGTACGCATGGCTGTCTACAACTACGACGTGGTGGTACTGGGTTCCGGCCCGGCGGGAGAAGGCGCGGCAATGAACGCCGCCAAAGCGGGGCGCAAGGTCGCGATGGTCGACAGCCGTCGCCAGGTCGGCGGCAACTGCACCCACCTCGGCACCATCCCGTCCAAGGCACTGCGTCACTCGGTGCGGCAGATCATGCAGTTCAACACCAACCCGATGTTCCGCGCGATCGGCGAGCCACGCTGGTTTTCCTTCCCGGACGTGTTGAAAAGCGCCGAAAAAGTCATTTCCAAACAAGTCGCATCGCGCACCGGCTACTACGCCCGTAACCGCGTCGACGTGTTCTTCGGCACCGGCAGCTTCGCCGACGAGCAAACCATCGAAGTGGTCTGCGGCAACGGCGTGGTCGAGAAGCTGGTGGCCAAGCACATCATCATCGCCACCGGTTCGCGTCCGTATCGCCCGGCGGACATCGATTTCCACCACCCGCGTATCTACGATAGCGACACCATCCTCAGCCTCGGTCACACCCCGCGCAAACTGATCGTTTACGGCGCTGGTGTGATCGGTTGCGAATACGCATCGATCTTCAGTGGTCTGGGTGTGCTGGTCGAGCTGGTCGACAACCGTGGCCAGTTGCTGAGCTTCCTCGACTCGGAAATTTCCCAGGCGTTGAGCTACCACTTCAGCAACAACAACATCACCGTGCGCCACAACGAAGAGTACGACCGCGTCGAAGGCGTGGACAACGGCGTGATCCTGCACCTGAAATCCGGCAAGAAGATCAAGGCCGACGCCTTGCTCTGGTGCAACGGCCGTACCGGCAACACCGACACGCTGGGTCTGGAAAACATCGGGGTCAAGGTCAACAGCCGTGGCCAGATCGAAGTTGACCAGAACTACCGCACCTGCGTGGAAAACATCTACGGCGCCGGTGACGTGATCGGCTGGCCAAGCCTGGCCAGTGCCGCCCACGACCAGGGCCGTTCGGCTGCTGGCAGCATCGTCGACAATGGCAGCTGGCGCTTCGTCAATGACGTGCCGACCGGCATCTACACCATTCCGGAGATCAGCTCGATCGGCAAGAACGAGCAGGAGCTGACCCAGGCGAAAGTGCCGTACGAAGTCGGCAAGGCCTTCTTCAAGAGCATGGCGCGGGCGCAGATTGCCGGTGAGCCGCAAGGCATGCTCAAGATCCTCTTCCACCGCGAAACGCTGGAAGTGCTCGGCGTGCACTGCTTCGGTTATCAGGCGTCGGAGATCGTTCACATCGGTCAGGCGATCATGAACCAGCCGGGCGAGCTGAACACCCTGAAGTATTTCGTCAACACCACGTTCAACTACCCGACCATGGCCGAAGCCTATCGGGTAGCGGCGTACGACGGCCTCAACCGGCTTTTTTGACGGGCTCCGGCCGGTGGCCTGAGCCGGCCGGGGAGACCGATTTCAGCAATTCTCAAGGGTGGCAGTGGCCAAACCGGGAAAGTCTGTAATCAGGCTGTCAACGCCGAAGTCGGCGAGTCTGCGCATCAGTGCAGGCTCGTTGACGGTCCACACCGACACATGCAGGCCCTGACGCTGCGCCTTCTGCAGGCGTTCCGGCGTACACAGCGTCCAGTTCAATGCGAGAATCTCGCAGCCGTAGCTCGCCGCGACTTTCAGCGGATCGAGCCAGGCGTATTCGGCCACCAGGCCACGGGATACGTCGGGTACCAGATCCAGCGCTGCCTTCAAGACTTCCCGCGAACTCGAAGTGATCGTCACCTTGTCGAGCAGGCCGTGGCGCTGAGCCATTTCCCGAATCGCCAGCACGGTAGTCGCCGCGCGGGTGCGTGATGCGCTTTTGACTTCCAGCTGCCAGTGCTCGAAATCACATTGCTCGAACAACTCTTCCAGCGTTGGAATCGGGCACGGCTTGATCCAGCCCGGGCCGCCCTTGCGTGCGTCGTAGGTCACCAGTTCGGCGGCGGTGTGCTCGACGACTTTGCCGCGACGGTCGGTGGTGCGCTTGAGCGTCGGGTCATGGATGACCATCAGCTCGCCGTCCTTGGACAGGTGCAGATCCAGTTCGCAGCGACGCACGCCGTGCTTGAGGCATTCCTGAAAGCTGCTCAGGGTGTTTTCCGGTGCTTCGCCCTTGGCGCCGCGGTGGCCGTAGATGAGGGTCACGGTGCTTCCTTAAGTTAAATGCCAGATTCGTTCTGTTCGCGGGCCAGACGGCGTTCCTGAGCCTGCTTTTGCAAGATGTAGCGCGCGAGCAATTGGCGCTGGGCATCGGTCGGACGCTCGAACTCGGTGCCGACGTCATAGCCATCGCCCTTGGGATCGCAATGGGTGACCCGGGCACGCAGCAGCAGGCCAAGCGCCTGCGGCATCAGTACCAGTTTCACCGACAGGTGTGCGCCGGTGGCAATCGGGGTCGGGTACTGAAAGTCGATCCCGCCCTCGGAGATGATCACCGGCTGCGGCTCGCCGATGTGGCCGAGCACGGTCAGGGCGATCACCTGGCTGAGCAGGTCGATGCGTTTGTTCTGCGATTTGAGAAACGCGGCGATGGCGCGGTCGCGCTCGCTGATCTGCCGCAACAGGTGCTGCGACTCGAATTCGCTCAGGTGCAGTTCGCTGAGCAGGTTGAAGAGTGGGGAAGCATCCTGCAACACTTCCTGGCCTGCGGCTTCGGGAGCGGACAGGGGCCGAATTTCCAGTGCGATCGTGTCCTCGATACGGTAGTATTCGCGGCGATCTTCTTCATCTAATGTCGACATGGCGAACCCATGGTAGCGGCGGTGGTCTGAGTGTAAAGCTGGTTTTCGACCCCCGCCACAAGGACGTTCCTTTTCCCTCCGAACAAGCCCCGACATGTTCAGACCTCTCTTCGTATTTATCGGCACGCGTTATACCCGTGCAAAGCGTCGCAATCATTTTGTGTCATTCATTTCCCTGACTTCGATGATCGGGCTCGCCCTTGGCGTGGTCGTGATGATCGTCGTGCTGTCGGTGATGAACGGCTTCGATCATGAGATGCGCACCCGCGTGCTGGGCATGGTGCCCCACGCTACTCTCGAGACCGGCGAGCCGATCAATGACTGGCAAAGCCTGGCCGACAAGGTCAAGCAGAACCGGCAGGTGACGGCGGTGGCGCCGTTCACCCAGATGCAGGGCCTGCTGACCAACAACGGTCAGGTTTCCAAGGTGTTGCTCAACGCCATTGATCCTGCGCTGGAGCGCAATGTGTCGATCATCGACAACTTCATGAAGCAGGGCAAACTCGACGACCTGACGCCCGGCAGCTTCGGCATCGTCATCGGCGACAAGGCCGCCACCAAGCTCGGCGTCGGCATTGGCGACAAGGTCACTTTCGTTGCGCCCGAGGTCAGCGTGACCCCGGCCGGCATGTTCCCGCGCATGAAGCGCTTCACCGTGGTCGGGATTTTCCATGTCGGCGCCGGTGAGCTCGACGGCTACCTCGGCGTGACCAATCTGCAGGATCTGGCGAAAATGCATCGCTGGAAAGCCGATCAGGTGCAGGGCCTGCGTCTGAAGTTCGACGACCTGTTCCAGGCCCCGCGCGAGGCGTGGAACATTGCCCAGCAGCTCGGCGAAGATCGTTACTACGCCCGCGACTGGACGCGCACCCACGGCAACCTGTATCAGGCGATCCGCATGGAAAAAGCCATGATCGGGCTGCTGTTGCTGCTGATCGTCGCCGTCGCCGCGTTCAACATCATTTCCACGCTGGTGATGGTGGTGAACGACAAGAAGGGCGACATCGCCATTCTGCGCACCCTTGGCGCCACTCCGGGCACGATCATGCGCACGTTCATGGTTCAAGGCACAGTGATCGGCGTGGTCGGCACGGCGATTGGCGCGGTGGTCGGGATCCTCGCGGCACTGAATGTCAGTGCGGCCATTTCGGCGCTTGAAGGGCTGATCGGCCACAAGTTCCTTAATGCTGACGTGTATTTCATTGATTATCTTCCTTCGCAGGTCCAGAGCCAGGACGTCGTCATGGTCTGCGCCGCTGCGTTGGTCCTGAGTTTCCTCGCCACCCTGTATCCCGCCTGGCGTGCCGCGCGCACCCAGCCGGCGGAGGCGTTACGTTATGAGTGAGTCGGGCATGAGTGAACAAGCAATTCTGAGCTGCCGTAACCTGGGCAAATCCTACGAGGAGGGTCCGGAGTCGGTACAAGTGCTGGCCGGCCTGCAACTGGAGTTGCACCCGGGCGAACGTGTGGCGATCGTGGGTAAATCCGGTTCCGGCAAGAGTACTTTGCTCAACCTGCTCGGCGGTCTCGATACGCCAAGCAAGGGCAGCGTCTGGCTCGACGGTGAAGAACTGTCGGCATTAAGCGAGAAAAAGCGTGGCCTGCTGCGCAATCGCGCGCTTGGTTTCGTTTATCAGTTTCACCATTTGCTGCCGGAATTCACCGCGCTGGAAAACGTCTGCATGCCGCTGTTGATCGGCAAGACCGCCATCCCGGAGGCGCGTCAGCGTGCCACGGCATTGCTGGAGCGCGTCGGTCTGGGCCATCGTCTGGAACACAAACCGGCGGAACTGTCCGGCGGCGAGCGTCAGCGCGTGGCCATCGCCCGTGCCCTGGTGAACAACCCGGGGCTGGTGATGCTCGATGAGCCAACCGGCAACCTTGACCTGCACACCGCCGAAGGCATTCAGGATCTGATGCTGGAGCTGAGCACTTCGATGCGCACGGCGTTCCTGGTGGTGACGCACGACATGAACCTGGCTCGCCAGATGGATCGCGTTCTGCAGCTGCAGGAAGGCTGCCTCACTCCCATCTGACTGGCTGAAACCCGGCGCCCGTAACGGCGCCGGGTCTTTTATTTCTATACGGTGCCCCAGCGAATGTTCAGACCGTTATCGATCTTTATCGGCACGCGCTATACCCGCGCCAAGCGCCGCAATCGCTTTGTTTCGTTCATTTCGATGACCTCGATGATCGGCCTCGCCCTCGGCGTGCTGGCGATGATCGTGGTGCTGTCGGTGATGAACGGCTTTCAGCGCGAAATGAGCTCGCGCATCCTCGGCATGGTGCCCCATGCCACTATCGTTGGCGTCAAGCCGATCGATGACTGGCAGCCGGTGGCCGCCGCCGCGATGAAAAATCCCGAAGTGACGGCCGCCGTGCCGTTCACCGAAATGGAAGGCATGCTGTCCTACAAGGGTTCGATGCAGCCGATTCAGATCAGCGGCGTTGATCCGGCCCAGGAAGGCAAGGTGTCGATCGTTGCCCAGCACATCGTCCAGGGGCGTCTCGATGCCTTGAAGCCGGGCGAATTCGGTGTGGTGATCGGTGAAATCACCGCGCGGCGTTTCCGCCTCAATGTCGGCGACAAGATCACTCTGATCGTCCCGGAAGTCAGCACCGCGCCGGGCGGTATCACCCCGCGCATGCAGCGCCTGAATGTGGTGGGCGTGTTCAAGGTCGGCGCCGAGCTGGACGGTTCGATGGGCCTGATTCATGTCGCCGATGCCGCGACCATGCAGCACTGGCAACCGAATCAGGTGCAGAGCGTGCGGCTGGCGGTCAAGGATCTGTACGCCGCGCCGAAGGTGTCTGCGGACATTGCCAGTGGCCTCGGCGCTGACTTCAAGGCAGACGACTGGACTCACACCCAGGGCAGCCTGTTCAGCGCGATGAAGATGGAAAAAACCATGATCGGCCTGCTGTTGCTGATGATCGTCGCGGTGGCGGCGTTCAACATCATTGCGACGCTGATCATGGTGGTGAACGACAAGGGCGCCGACATCGCGATCCTGCGCACCATCGGCGCCACGCCCCGGCAGATCATGGCGATCTTCATGGTGCAGGGCACGGTGATCGGCATTGTCGGCACCATCATTGGCGGCGTGCTGGGCGTGATTGCGGCGCTCAATGTCAGTGAATTGGTCGGCTGGGTCGAGCGCGTGACCGGCCAGCACATCTTCAGTTCGGACGTGTATTTCGTCAGCAACCTGCCTTCGGAGCTGCAGGGCGGCGATGTGCTGTTGATCTGCTCGGCGGGGTTCATTCTGAGCTTCCTGGCCACGGTGTATCCAGCGTGGCGGGCGGCGAAGATCGAGCCGGCGCATGCGCTGAGATACTCGTAACCTTAAGACCGCCTTCGCGAGCAGGCTCGCTCCCACGGTTGGAATGCATTTCCCTGTGGGAGCGAGCCTGCTCGCGAAGGGGCCGGACCTGCTGGCCTCAGTTCTGCTTCGGTAACTGGATCACAAACCGCGTAAACCCCACCTCCGATTCGCAATGAATCGTCCCGCCATGGGCACGCACGATCGACTGGGTGATCGCCAGACCCAACCCCGCATGCTCACTGCTGCCTTCCTGCCGCGCCGGATCCGCTCGATAGAAGCGGTCAAACAGACGTGGCAGTAATTGCGCTGAAACCCCCTCGCCACTGTTTTCGACGCAGACGCGCACGATCTCCCCCTCGTCGACGATGCTCAAGCGAACGTGGCCCTCGGCCGGGGTAAACCGCAGTGCGTTATCCAGCAGGTTTGACAAGGCCCGGCGCAACATGCCGCGATCACCTTCGATTTGCGCCTCACCTTCACGGCTCAAACTCACGCCGGCGTCTTCCGCCAATGGCGCAAAAAACTCCAGCAGCATGTCAGCTTCATCCGCCAGTTCCAGCGGTTCGCGCTTGGGCATCAGCAAGCCGTGGTCAGCCTTGGCCAGATAGAGCATGTCGTTGACCAGTTGCGCCATCCATTGCAGTTCTTCGAGGTTGCTGTGCAGCGCTTCGCGGTATTCCTCCAGTGCCCGTGGGCGGGTGAGGGTGACCTGGGTGTGGGTCAGCAGATTCGACAACGGTGTGCGCAGCTCATGGGCAATGTCGGCGGAGAACGCCGAGAGGCGCTGAAACGAGTCGTCGAGGCGTTCGAGCATGGCGTTGAAGCTGTAGGCCATTTCCGCAAGCTCTGGCGGCATCTTCTCCTCAGGCAGTCGGGCATTCAGCGATTGCGCAGAAATCCCACGTGCCACTGCGCTCATCCGCCGCAACGGGCGCAGACCGCTGCGCGCGGCCCAGGCCCCGAGCACGGCAGTGGCCAGCGCCGACAGGCCGACGGTCAGCCAGATCAGATGCTGCATGCGCGTAAGAAAATGCTGGTGATGGGTGATGTCCAGCAGCAGCGTCAGTTGTGGCGAATCCGCTGCGTCCGGGTAGAGCGGGGCGCGCAGCACGCGGTAATCGGTGCCGTCATGGCTGATGGTCGACAGGCCGGTTTGCAGGGGCAGATTCTTCGGAATCTGCACCGAGCTGTCGTACCAGTGCTGCCCGTCGCCAGTGGTGATGCGCAACGACAGATCCGCCTGCCGGCTGAGTTCATCGGCCAGCCGCGCCTCGCGCTGGGCAGGTTGGAGATCCTGCAAGGCGCGGCGCAGGCCGATCAGTTTCGTCTCCAGTTGTTGCTGATCGAGTTCGATGAAGTGCGCCTCGCTGGCGCGGTCGAACAGCACCCCGGCGAACAGCGAGACCACCGCAGTGCAGGCGGCAAACAACAGTGCCAGGCGCGTGCTCAAGGACCAACGACGCATCACAGCGAACGCTCTTCGAGCACGTAACCCATGCCGCGCACGGTGTGGATCAACTTGTTGGGGAAGTCATCGTCGATCTTCAGGCGCAAGCGGCGGATCGCCACTTCGATGACGTTGGTGTCGCTGTCGAAATTCATGTCCCAAACCTGCGAGGCGATCAGCGATTTGGGCAGGACTTCGCCCTGACGGCGCAGGAGCATTTCCAGCAGGGCGAATTCCTTGGCGGTCAGGTCGATGCGCTGGCCGCTGCGTTCGACCCGGCGGCGGATCAGATCCAGGCGCAGATCGGCCAGTTGCAAGCTGGTTTCCTGGGCGATCGCGCTACCGCGCCGCAACAGGCTGCGCACCCGCGCGAGCAATTCGGAGAAGGCGAATGGCTTGACCAGATAATCGTCGGCGCCCAGTTCGAGGCCGTGAACCCTGTCTTCCACCGCGTCTTTGGCGGTGAGAAACAGTACCGGCGTGTCGAGGCCGGCGCTGCGCACCGCTTGGAGAATCTGCCAGCCACTGCGCCCGGGCAGCATTACATCGAGGATCAACAGCGCGTAGTCGCCGCTCAAGGCCAATTGCTGGCCGCTGATTCCGTCGGCCACCAGTTCGGTATTGAATCCGGCCTCGGTCAGGCCCTGACGCAGGTACTGGCCGGTTTTCGCTTGGTCTTCGACGATCAACAGTTTCATGGGCGACTCGGGCGGGGTTGGTATTTAGAAGGGCGAGGGCGTTATACCGTGAGATCCGGCGATGAGCGCCAAGCTGACAAAGTTGTAATCTGCCTGTCAGGTCGATGCCAGCCCTGGGTGGTTAGAGTTTCCCACAGGCTGAACCTTCTCTTGTTGGAGTACGACCATGTTTTTGCGCACCTCCCTGAAAATAGCCGCCTGTCTGCTGGCATTGAGTACGCCAGCCTGGGCGACACCGGTGCACACCTTCGCCTTCGGCCAGCCGGCAGCGGCGAGCCAGGCCACGCGCAGTATCGAAATCGTCATGGGCGACATGAACTTCGACCCGAAAGCCATACAGGTCAAGGCCGGTGAGACCATTCGCTTTGTGCTGGTGAATAAAGGCCAGTTACTGCACGAATTCAACCTCGGTGATGCGGCGATGCATGCCAGTCACCAGCAGGAAATGTTGCAGATGCAGCAAAGCGGCATGCTTACGCCTACCGGCATGAAAGAAATGTCCCACGACATGGCAGGCATGGATCACGCGGCGATGGGGCATGGCATGCAGCATGACGACCTCAACAGCGTGCTGGTCGAGCCGGGCAAAACCGCCGAGTTGACCTGGACCTTCAGCAAGGCCACGGCGCTCGAGTTTGCCTGCAATATCCCCGGGCATTATCAGGCGGGCATGGTCGGCAAACTGACAGTCAGTCAGTAAGCACTCAAAGGCGCGGGCAAAGGCTGGTAGAATCCGCTGATTCTTCAGTCAGGTTTCCGCCATGCATCCCGCAGCCGAACATTCGCCGCTGGGCAAATCCAGCGAATACATCGCCACCTACACGCCGTCCCTGTTGTTCCCGATTCCGCGCACCGCGAAATGGGCCGAGCTGGGCCTGACCGCCGAAACCCTGCCGTATAAAGGCGTGGATTTCTGGAACTGCTTCGAGCTGTCGTGGCTGCTGCCCTCGGGCAAACCGGTGGTGGCGATTGCTGAATTCAGCATCCCGGCGGACTCGCCGAACATCATCGAATCGAAGTCGTTCAAGCTTTACCTCAACTCGCTGAACCAGACGCCGTTCGCCGACGTCGCCACATTGCAAGCGACGCTGGTCAAGGATCTGTCCGCCGCTGCCGGCAAACCGGTGGGCGTGCGGGTGCGCGGTCTGAAGGACGTCGAAGCCGAAGGCGTGGTGGCGTTGCCGGGCGTGTGCATCGACGATCTGGATATCAGCGTGAGCAATTATGAGCACCCGCGTCCGGAGCTGCTGCGTTGCGATGATTCGCGGATCGTTGAAGAGAGCGTGCACAGCCACCTGCTCAAATCCAACTGCCCGGTGACCAGCCAGCCGGACTGGGGCAGCGTCGTGGTGGAATATCGCGGCGCGGCGCTGGATCACGCCAGCCTGCTGGAGTACATCGTCAGCTTCCGCCAGCATTCGGACTTCCACGAACAATGCGTGGAGCGGATTTTCCTCGATCTGCAGCGGTTGTTGAAACCTGAAAAGCTCACTGTGTTTGCACGTTACGTTCGCCGGGGTGGGCTGGATATCAATCCGTATCGCAGTACCGAAAGCGTACAGCTGCCGAATCATCGGCTCGTACGTCAATAAAGATCCTGAGTGTGCGATATCCAATGTGGGAGCGAGCCTGCTCGCGAATGCGGTGTGTCATTCAACGATGATGTCGACTGACACGACGCCTTCGCGAGCAGGCTCGCTCCCACAAGGGCTTGCATGCACATTTTGCAAATGAAAAAGCCCTGCCATCGCTGGCAGGGCTTTTTTGTGCGGCGGGGCGTCAGATGCCCATGCTGCCCAGCGTATTCATGATATTGCGCAGGGTGCCGGCGATCGCCGGGTGTTCGACTTCGAAGCGCTCGACCGCCAGGTTCACGCCGTCGGCGATGCTCGCGTCCTGGGTGGCAGTTTCCAGCTGGATTTCCGATTCGATCTGCGCCATCAGCGCATGCAGATCCTCACGCTCGGCTTCCGACAGCGGTGGATTGTGTTCCAGCTGCTCGCGCAGGGTATCGAGCTGTTTTTGCAGTTCTTGGGCGGGCATGGTGGTTTCCTTTTATCAATAGGCACTGGCATTGACCGCAGCCACGCGCCAAAGGTCTATGGCTGACCTTTAGATTAATCCACTCTCGGTAAACCTGCATGACGCCGATCAGGGCTTTTCGCCTTTGGCGCGGCGCAGGCTGATGTCGGCGAGGCAGGCGTCCAGTTCGCCGAGATGATCGATTACCGAATGCACGCCCAGGCCGAACAACTGCACGGTGGCCTTGCCGCGCAACTTTTCGCGTTCCTTTTGTGACAAAGCCTGCCACTCGCTCGGGCTCAGGCCGCATAGCGAGCCACAGGACGCCAGGCCAATCGTCCATAACCCGGCATTCAGACCGGCCTGTAACAGGCGCGGCTCACCACTGACCAGCACGCAGCCGTCGAGGCGGTCGATGTTCAGATCCATCAACGCTTGCCAGCAGGCGTTGGGGGCGGGCCACGGATTCATTGTTGCTGAATGTTGCGTCGGTTTGATCCAGTCTGGCAGCGAGGAGGCCAGTGGCTGAGCGAGGGCAGGGGGCAATTCGTCGAGCCACGCGCAGGGAATTCCCTGGCGCTGCAAACTTTTCAGGCTATCGAGTGCGCCGGGTGTAGTTTTGGCATGTTCCGGCTGGGCGTTGAACTCTTGCGCGGCGCGGGCACCGAAATCCACCAGGCAACCGCTCAGGCCGAACAGCACGGCAGTCAGGCCGGGCGCGGCGACGGGCAAGGTTTCGGCGTGAGTCATGGCAACGTCCCTGAAATAACGCTCAAGACTAGGGCGCTGGGGTGACAGTTGCATGACAGGCGGGTGAAAGCCTGTGTAGGAAACTTCCTGCATATCCTTGCAGCGGCGCACTGCCCAAATCGCCGTTTACGCTTATACTAGCGGCCTTAATGCCTGGGCCGAGAGGTCCGCGCCAGTATCAAATCCAAGGAGTTTTTCTATGCGCTGGAGCCCTTCGCTCACTCAGCTAAGTGTATGTGCCAGCCTGTTGCTGGCGCCGTTCGCCACCCAGGCGGCCACCGAAGAAGACCCTTGGGAAAGCGTCAACCGGCCGATTTTCCAGTTCAACGACTTCGTTGACACATACGCGCTGAAGCCACTGGCGCAGGGTTATGAGTTCATCACCCCGCAGTTCGTTGAAGACGGCATTCACAATATGTTCCGCAACGTCGGTGATGTGACCAACCTGGCGAACAACATCCTCCAGGCCAAACCGGCTGCAGCGGGCGTTGATACCGCCCGACTGATTTTCAACACCACCTTCGGTCTGCTCGGCTTCTTCGACGTCGGCACCAAGATGGGCTTGAACCGCAGCGACGAAGACTTCGGTCAGACCCTCGGTTACTGGGGCGTGGGCAGCGGCCCGTACGTGATGTTGCCGCTGATGGGGCCGAGCACCCTGCGTGACGCACCTTCGAAATACGTCGACAGCTTCACCGGCGCGTACCGCTACATCGACCACGTGCCGACGCGTAATTCGATCTTCGGCCTGAACATCGTCGATACCCGCGCCAGCCTGCTGTCGAGCGAGAAGCTGATCAGCGGCGACAAATACACCTTCATCCGCAATGCTTACCTGCAAAACCGCGAGTTCAAGGTGAAGGACGGTCAGGTCGAAGACGATTTCTGATTTCGACCGGCGACAGAAAGGCGACCCTCGGGTCGCCTTTTTTGTCCGCGCCAGAGCGTCACCGGCGACTGCCACTACCTTCCATCGGGTTACCGTTGGAGCGGTTCTTATAACTCCCGGTGATTTGACAAACAAAGTCGTCAAGCGACAATCGGCGCATGCTTGAAACGCTCTGCGGATGGGAGTACCGTCTGCGCCTTAGAAGGGCACCTCTGTTTAAAACCGCGCGCCAGGCGAATGCTTGAAAGCGCTGCAACAGAGAGGCTAGAAAGCGAATCCAGTAGTCTGCGCAGGGCCGATGCCCCGCTCACTACGCCAACCTAATTCTGGCGCCGTTTGCCCACATGCCAAAAACCAGTGCCACG
>NZ_RCOA01000040.1:0-15940 GCF_004307585.1 Pseudomonas sp. Sample_20
TGGCGCACCCGGCAGGACTCGAACCTGCGACCATCCGCTTAGAAGGCGGATGCTCTATCCAGCTGAGCTACGGGCGCCTTGTTAATCTGTACTCTTAAAGGACTACAAACTAAGTGCTTTCCAGCGTCGCAGAACCTTGATTCCGCTCCACCTTCTTAACCAGTGCTAGGCTGTGCCCGACAAGTGCGACGAATAGTATAGAGGGCTCCAAAGGTCGTCAAATCCTTTTTGAAAAAAATTCATTTAATTAAAGGAGTTAGAGGAATTTGCTGACCAAGCGCCTTTGCCCTCACCGCTCGACATGCGAGAATGCGTTCTCATTTTTTCCCCTCTCGATGGTTAATCACGCGCAATGACTGCACAACTAATCGACGGCAAATCGATCGCCGCCAGCCTGCGCCAGCAGATCGCCCAACGAGTTGCCGAGCGTCGCCAGCAAGGCCTGCGCACCCCCGGCCTCGCGGTGATCCTGGTCGGCAGCGATCCTGCCTCTCAGGTTTATGTCTCGCACAAGCGTAAAGACTGTGAAGAGGTTGGCTTCCTCTCTCAAGCCTACGACCTGCCCTCCGACACCACTCAGGAAGCCCTGACCAATCTGATCGATCGCCTTAATGACGATCCGGCCATCGACGGCGTGCTCCTGCAGTTGCCTCTGCCCGAACACCTCGATGCGTCCAAGCTGCTGGAACGCATTCGTCCGGATAAAGACGTCGACGGCTTCCATCCGTACAACGTCGGCCGCCTGGCCCAGCGCATCCCGCTGCTGCGCCCCTGCACCCCGAAAGGCATCATGACCTTGCTGGAAAGCACTGGCGCTGATCTTTACGGGATGGACGCGGTAGTCGTGGGCGCCTCGAATATCGTCGGCCGCCCGATGGCCATGGAATTGTTGCTGGCCGGCTGCACCGTCACTGTCACTCACCGCTTCACCAAGGATCTGGCGGGCCACGTCGGCCGTGCTGATTTGGTGGTCGTCGCCGCCGGCAAGCCGGGCCTGGTCAAGGGCGAGTGGATCAAGGAAGGCGCGATCGTGATCGACGTCGGCATCAACCGTCAGGACGACGGCAAACTGGTCGGTGACGTTGTCTACGAAACCGCCCTGCCCCGCGCCGGCTGGATCACCCCGGTACCGGGCGGCGTTGGCCCGATGACCCGCGCCTGCCTGCTGGAAAACACGCTCTACGCCGCAGAAACCCTGCACGTCTGATCGGAATTTTCCGCTGCGCCAGAACCCCGCCTTGTGCGGGGTTTTTCGTGCCTGAGAAAAAACTTCAACCGTTCGCCGGAAACCGCTCTTTTTACAGGCCTTTTCACGAGTTTTTCAGGTCTTACAAACAACCATCGACAGTTCTTCAGCCATACTCCTAAAATGCGCCGGTTTTAAGAAATAACCCGTTACAAACTAACGGTATATCCAACCTTTTAGAGTTCGCCCGCGTGAAAATTCGTCTCTCGATTCTGAGCCTGTTGTTTGCTGTCACAGGCACAATCATCACGCCAACGATCAACGCTGCGGAAACCACCGCTGTCCCACGTGACGCTTCGACATTGAAGATCGCTTCCGGCAGCGCCCTGCTCATGGATATGCAGACCAACAAAGTCATTTATTCCAGCAACCCTGACGTGATCGTACCGATCGCTTCCGTCAGCAAGCTGATGACTGGCCTTGTCGTGGTGGAAGCTCGACAGAACATGGACGAATGGATCGATGTCGATATCAGGAACACCCCGGAAATGAAGGGTGTGTTCTCCCGGGTCAAACTCAAGAGTGAGCTGCCGCGCCGCGAGATGCTGCTGATCGCCTTGATGTCTTCGGAAAACCGCGCCGCCGCCAGTCTCGCGCACCACTATCCGGGTGGCTACGCTGCTTTTATTGCGGCAATGAACGCCAAGGCCAAGGCGCTGGGCATGACCAGCACGCACTTTGTCGAGCCGACCGGGCTGTCAGAGCGCAACGTTTCCACCGCCCGCGACCTGAGCAAATTGCTGGTGGCTGCGCACAAGCAACCGCTTCTGGTGCAACTGACCACCACCAAGGAAAAGACCGTGGCGTTCCGCAAGCCCAATTACACCTTGGGCTTCCGCAATACCGACCACTTGGTCAATAAGGCCGATTGGGACATCAAGATTACCAAGACCGGTTTTACCAACCCGGCCGGCCATTGCCTGGTGCTGGTGACGAAGATGGGCAACCGTCCGGTCGCCCTGGTGATTCTCGATGCGTTTGGCAAATACACGCATTTTGCCGATGCCAGCCGCATCCGCAGCTGGGTGGAAACCGGGCGCAGCGCCAGTGTTCCTGCGGTGGCACAGCAATACAAAGCCGACAAGAACCTCAAGAGCCGTCAGAGCGGCGTGGTCGAGGCGGCGAAGTAAATCCGGCGATGATGAAAAAGCCCCGAATGTTCGGGGCTTTTTTTCATCTGCGCATCAGTCGTTGGGCAGCGGCATCTTGTCGTCATCGGGGATACCATCGCCCGAGCTCGGCTCTGGCGAAACCTCCGGCGTCAGCACATTTGGCCGCGCCATCGGGTCGCGCATCGGGCTGTCCGGGTCCAGCACCGGATCAACCTCCGGCTCCGGCGTGGTCGGTACGCTGTCAGGTTTGTGGTCATCGAAGCTTGAATCGGTACTCATACGCACCTCACATCAAGGTTTCAGATCGGCTAACGGATCATAGGGCTTGGCCGGTTTCTTCGGATCTTCACCGGGCTCGACATCCAGCGGGGCTTTCGCCGGACCGACCGGATCAACTTGCGGATCGTCGAGGTCCGGCGAATCCGGATCGAAGCCCAGATCATCGCCCGAGGAATGTTCGGACGAGTGTGGGCCTTTCGGGTTTGGGGAATCTGCCATGTTGCCTCCTTGATTCACCCGCGAAGCACGGGCATTAATCTTCAGAGGCTCGCCGGGCGCAGTCGTGCCCGGCAGATGACGAACGGAGGTTTATTGCGCCGCGAGAGCCTTACGCGCCTGCGCCGCAGCGTTTTCTTCACCGGCCTGCGCCAGCTCATCGGCGGCTTTCAGCCAACGGGAGCGGTCGACAGATGCCGGAATCTGCGACGGTTTCTGAATCAGGATCGCCCAGCCACCGGCCTTGTCGAGCGCTGCTTGAAAGCTGCCGAAATCCATCAACTGCCGACGATTCATGCCGGCGCGCAGCAGGACCTTCTGCTTATTGCGATCGTAGCCGGACAGGATCGCGTAACGCGGCTCGGCCCAGAATGCTGAACCTTCGCTGAAACGCACCATGACCGGATAGCCCGCTGCGACCTGTGTCAGCAAGGCTGGCAGCTTGCTGTCGAGCGGATAAACCACCAGACCGTATTCGCGGGCGAGGTTCTGCATGTTCTGCTGCAGCTTGTCCTCAGCGCCCGGCAAGTGCAGCGGTTTTTCCAGAAGGCCCGGGGTGATGACGATGCCTTGTTGCGACAGCAGACTGGCGAGCACCTGCGGCCCGCTCTGATTGGCTTCGCCACGATAAAAGGTGCCGCTGAGTTCAACCCGCTCCGGCAAGCGCTTGACTTCTGGCGCTACGTTGCCCGCACATCCGCTCAGCAACACTGCGCAAGCGCCGGCAAGCAACGCTCCACGCACTCGAGAAAATACCTGCACCATCGTCACTCTCTTCCAGACGCCGGTCATCGTGTTCCGGCAACGCCAGCGATCATAGAGCCGCACCAGCCTGCGGTATAGCCTTAAACCGCAGACTCTGCGATTGCATAGAGCAAACTGATTGGTGACTAACGACCTTTGGTCAATAGCTTGAAACACCCCATTGACTAGACTGTCACTGAAATAGAGCGAATTGCGAAAAGCGGGCGCCCGATGCAGGGCGAAGAGGAGGCACCAATGAGCCTGACCATGACCATTGTGATGTTGATAGCCGGCTGGCTGGCCGTGGCGACTGCCATGTTGTGGGGCGTGCTGCGGATTTCGCGACGCCATCATCATCCGGTGCAGACGATGCCGGTGGAGAAGACAGAGAAGCACCCAGTGCGGCACATTGCTGCGCATTGAAGACCAACAAGGTCTTCCCCTTATGAGAGCGCTCAGCAGCACCAAGCTCTCGACAACTCAGCAAAAGGTGAATAAAAAACCGCCTGAGCTCAACCAGCCCAGGCGGTTTTTTGTGTTCTCAGCAATTACGCCTGCTGAGCAACCTTCTTCTGCTTCGCCCGGCGCGACAGCATGTTCAACACTTCGATACCGGCCGAGAACGCCATGGCCGCGTACACATAACCTTTAGGTACGTGGGCGCCGAAGCCTTCGGCGATCAGCGTCATGCCGATCATGATCAGGAAGCCCAGCGCCAGCATGACCACGGTCGGGTTGTCGTTGATGAACTTGGCCAGCGGATCAGCCGCGAGCAGCATCACCAGCACCGACACCACCACCGCGATGATCATGATCGGCAAGTGTTCGGTCATGCCGACAGCGGTAATGATGCTGTCGATCGAGAACACCATGTCGAGCATCAGGATCTGACCGATAGCCGCGGCAAAACCCAGGGTTACGGTGGAAGTCGCGGTCTTCGGGTCTTCCGGCGACGGGTCCATGCTGTGATGGATCTCGGTCGTTGCTTTCCACACCAGGAACAGGCCACCGGCGATCAGGATCATGTCCTTCCAGGAGAACGCCTGGCCAAGGATTTCGATCACAGGCTCGGTCAACTGCACGATGAACGCGATGGTGCTCAGCAGTGCCAGACGCAGAATCAGGGCCATGCCGATACCGATACGGCGCGCCTTCTGCCGATGCTGTTCGGGCAGCTTGTTGGTCAGGATCGAAATAAAGATCAGGTTATCGATGCCAAGCACGATTTCCATTACCACCAGTGTGGCCAAAGCAACCCAAGCGGTGGGGCTGGCGGCGAGTTCTAACAGATATTCCATGGGTCAGTCCTGACTCTGTGTAAGACGGTTTAGATGGTCTTGGAGGAAGATTCGGATTCTTCCGCGTGTTTTTCCGGGGTTTCTTTTTTCTCGATCAAACCACCGGTGGCATCACTGAGCGCTTGGCAGTTTCAGCCGCCGCGCCCATCAGTTGCTGAGCGCTTTTTTCCGCCTGATCACAACCGGCCAGAACCAGTAAAGACGCAAACATCACTGCGGGAAATGTGTATTTCATAAGGTTTCCTTCGAATGAACAGACAGGCGCACACACCGGCCGTCGATGGCTGGGCATTCTAGGGAGATGAACACTTCAGGAAAATTCGTATTTTTAGCGGCTATACTTCGGTTTTCACGAAGTGGCCATCACTATGCTCAATTACCGACAACTGCATTACTTCTGGGTTGTGGCCAAAACCGGCAGCATCGTCCGCGCCTGCGAGCAGCTGAACCTGACGCCACAGACCATCAGCGGACAGATCTCACTGCTAGAACAAACCTATGGCGTGGAACTGTTTCGCCGGGTTGGCCGCCAGTTGGAGCTCACCGAAGCCGGGCGCCAGGCCCTGCCCTACGCCGAGCAGATGTTTCAGTTGGGCGGCGAGCTGGAGCTGATGCTGCGAGCGCAGCCCAACGAGCAGCAGATCCTCTTTCGCGTCGGGGTGGCCGACGTGGTGCCCAAATCGATTGTTTATCGCCTGATCGCGCCGACCATGGAATTGAGCGAGCCGCTGCGCATCACCTGTCGCGAAGACAAACTCGAACGCCTGCTCGCTGATCTGGCCATCCAGCGTCTGGATCTGGTGATTTCCGACAGTCCGATGCCTTCGCATCTGGACATCAAAGGCTACAGCCAGAAGCTCGGTGAGTGCGGGATCAGCTTCTTCGCCACCGCCGAACTTGCCGCGCAGTATGGCCAGGATTTCCCGCGCAGCCTGCACGGGGCACCGCTGCTGATTCCCGGCGCGGAAACCGTGGTGCGCAGCCGTTTGCAACGCTGGTTCGCCGAACAGCAGATCCAGCCGCAGATTGTCGGCGAGTTCGATGACAGTGCTTTGATGCAGGCCTTCGGCCAATCCGGCAGCGGGATCTTTATCGGTCCGAGCGTGATTGCCGAGGAAGTGAAGCGCCAGTACGGCGTCGAGTTGATCGGCCAGACCGACGCCGTGAGCGAGTCGTTCTATGCCATCTCGGTGGAGCGCAAGGTCAAGCACCCTGGCATCGTAGCGATTACCGAGGGTGCCCGACGCGAGCTGTTTACCGGGTTATGAAGCGCAGACTTCACGCGGCTTCAGCGTCATCAGCACCATGGCGAGGAACACCGACAGCAAAATGAAGCCGGCAGCGGCAAAGCCGAGAAAGCCCAGCCCGGCACTGTCGATCACCCGGCCGCCGACCATCGCGCCCAGGCCGATGCCGAGATTGGCCCCGGCGATGTTCAGCGACGCGGCGAAGGCCGGCGCTTCCGGCGCGGCTTTCATCAGGCGCACATGGCTAACCAGGAACAGCGCCGCCTGGGTCACGCCCCAGATGCCCATCGCCACCGCCAGACCCACTGGCGAATGAATGTTCGGCACCAGCGAAACCATGCCGGCGATCATGAACGCACAAAACAACACCGACGCCCCCAGCGGATGCCGATCCACCGCACGCCCGCCGAGCGAGTTGCCGACCAGCCCGACTGCGCCAAACGCCATCAGGCACCAGCCGACCACGGTGCCGTTGAAACCGGCAAGTCGTTCGAGGATGTCAGCAAGGTAGGTGTAAGCGGTGAACATGCCGCTGAACACCAAAATCGACAACAAGATATGGCCGAGCATCAGTGGGCTGCGCAGGATCTTGAACTGCGAACGGAAGCTGACCTGATGCTGGTGCAGAGTGGTTTTCGGCAGATAGACAAACAGCAGCAAGGCTTTGGCAAACGCGATCAGCGCCAGAATGCCGAAGGCGCTGCGCCAGCCGAACGCGTCGGAAATCAGCGTGCCGACCGGAATGCCGAACACAGTGGCGCAGACGATGCCGAAGCCGATCTTGGCAATGGCGCGGCCGGCGAAATCCGGGCCGACGATATCCACCGCCGTCTCGCTGGCCAATGCCCAGAACACCGGCAAACCCAACGCCGGAATCAGACGCGCAATGGCCATCACCCAGATATTCGGCGCCAACGCTGCAACGGTATTGGCCAGACCGAACATGATCAGAATGCTGATGAACAGTTTGCGCCGTTCAAAACGGGCGAAATAAGCGGTCAGGAACGGGCCGAACAGCGCCACGGTAAAGGCGAACAAGGTCACCAGCAGCCCCGCTTGCGGGATGCTGACTTCGAGGTCTCGGGCAATCGCCGGCAACAGGCCGACAATGACGAATTCCGTGGTCAGCACCGTGAACCCGGCGGCGGACAACAGAAGGATAGGCAACAGCATGCGCAACTCCAGCAAAACGACGACACCAGCGATGACCCGGAGGCCCGCTGGCAGAACTTGAAAATGAGGATGGCGAAGCTTAACAGACTGCGTCCGCACTGAGTTGCCCAAAACTGCCGATCTGCCGGGCCGATCCGGTGGCAGATCGTCACAGGCCTGAAGGTTCACGCCTACGCTGTGATAAAGTCCGCGCCCTGAAAATCGTACAGCTGTTCAACGTGCCGTTTGGCGGCGTTGATGTCACTTCGACAGGCGTTTCGTGACTGCCCACGACGCTTCGCACCCTATAAAAAACAGAGATGCCGTTATGACCGCTTCATCCCCTTCGTTACTGCAACGCCTGAAACGCCTGAGTCTGGTCAGCCAGATCGTCATTGGTCTGATCGCCGGTATTGCCCTGGCCCTGATTGCACCGGAGCTGGCGAAGTCCACCGCGTTCATCGGCAAGGTGTTTGTCTCGGCGTTGAAAGCCGTGGCGCCGATTCTGGTGTTCGTTCTGGTGATGGCCTCGATCGCCAACCACAAGCACGGTCAGGAAACCCACATCCGCCCGATCCTGTTCCTCTACCTGCTGGGTACATTCAGCGCTGCGGTGGTGGCCGTGGTCGCCAGCATGGCGTTCCCGTCGAATCTGGTGTTATCGACCGAAAACGTTGCCGTGACTGCACCTGGCGGCATCGGCGAAGTGCTGCAAAGCCTGTTGCTGAGCGTCGTCGATAACCCGGTCAGCGCGCTGATGAATGCCAACTTCATCGGCATTCTGGCCTGGGCGATCGGCATGGGCATTGCCATCCGCCACGCTGGCGACACCACTCGCGAAGTGCTCGGTGACTTGTCCAACGGCGTCACCGTGATCGTCCGCGTGGTCATTCGCTTCGCGCCGCTGGGCATCTTCGGCCTGGTCGCGTCGACACTGGCCACCTCCGGTTTCGGCGCGCTGCTCGGCTACGCGCACCTGCTGGCGGTGCTGCTGGGCTGCATGCTGTTCGTCGCGCTGGTGATGAACCCGCTGATCGTGTTCTGGAAGCTGCGCCGCAATCCGTACCCGCTGACCCTGATGTGCTTGCGCGAAAGCGGCATCACCGCGTTCTTCACCCGCAGCTCGGCGGCGAACATTCCGGTCAACCTGGAATTGAGCAAGCGCCTGGGCCTGCACGAAGACACTTACTCGGTATCGATCCCGCTCGGCGCGACCATCAATATGGCCGGTGCGGCGATCACCATTACCGTGCTGGCCTTGGCGGCGGTGCACACTTTGGGCATCGCCGTGGACATTCCGACCGCAATCCTGCTCAGCGTCGTCGCAGCCATTTGCGCCTGTGGTGCTTCGGGTGTGGCCGGTGGGTCGCTGCTGCTGATTCCGCTGGCGTGCAGCCTGTTCGGCATCCCGAGCGAGATCGCCATGCAGGTCGTGGCGGTGGGCTTCATTATTGGCGTGCTGCAGGATTCGGCGGAGACCGCGCTGAACTCGTCGACTGACGTACTGTTTACCGCGGCGGCTTGCCTGGGCGAAGAAGAGAAGGCTCAGCGTACGGCGTAACCGCCTTACCTTGTGGGAGCGAGCCTGCTCGCGAAAGGGGCGAGACATTCAGCATTAATAGCGCCTGATACGCCGCATTCGCGAGCAGGCTCGCTCCCACAGAAAAACAAAAGCCCGCCAAGGCGCGAACCTTGGCGGGCTTTTTCGTATCGGGGTGTTTAGAACGCGCCCATGTAATCGCGCTTGCCCACTTCAACGCCGTTATGACGCAGCAACGCATAGGTGGTGGTGACGTGGAAGAAGAACTGCGGCAAGCCGTAAGTCAGCAGATACGCCTGACCACTGAAACGCTTCTCTTTCGGCGTGCCCGGACGGGTCACGATTTCGATGCCTTCCTTGCCATCGATCTGTTCTGGCTTGATCTCGCCAATGAAGGCCAGAACCTTGGCGATCAGCGCTTGCAGTTCGGCGAAGGTGGTTTCAGTGTCGTCGTACTTCGGCAGTTCGACTTCAGCCAGACGCGCCGACACGCCTTTGGCGAAGTCCACGGCGATCTGCACCTGACGCACCAACGGGAACATGTCCGGGTACAGACGCGCTTGCAGGAAGACGCTCTGGTCGATGTTTTTCGCGCTGGCGTGGGCTTCGGCCTTTTTCAGCACATCGCTCAGGGCGTTGAGCATTTGTTGAAAAACCGGGACGGATGCGGCGTACAGTGAAATGGTCATGGCAATCTCATGTGATGGCTGGGTAATACGTGGTGGCGATTATAGCCATGCTTGATGAGCACACGGCTTGCCTTTTGTTTGGCAAGGATTAGGCTAGGCGGCTTCGACTGCAGAGGGAACGCGCGATGAGCAACGAACAAGAATCCACCTCCGACCAGCCACGGCTCAATGCCACGGAAATCCGCATTCTCGGTGCGCTGATCGAAAAACAGGCCACCAGCCCGGAAACCTATCCGCTGACCCTCAACGCGCTGGTGCTGGCCTGCAATCAGAAAACCAGCCGCGAACCGGTGATGAACCTCAATCAGGGCCAGGTCGGCCAGAGCTTGCGCGCTCTGGAGGGTCGTGGCTTTACCCGGCTGGTAATGGGCAGCCGTGCCGACCGCTGGGAGCACAAGGTCGACAAGGCGCTGGAACTGGTGCCGGCGCAGGTGATTCTGACGGGTCTGATGTTTCTGCGCGGTCCGCAGACCGTCAACGAACTGCTGACCCGCAGCGGGCGCATGCACGAGTTCGAAGACGCCGAGCAGGTCGTGCATCAGCTCGAACGGCTGATTGCACGCGGACTGGCGGTATTGATTCCGCGTCAGGCCGGGCAGCGCGAGGATCGTTATACCCATGCCTTGGGCGATCCGGCAGATATCGAAGCGATCCTGGCGGCGCGGCAGAATCCCGGGGAGCGCTCGGGCGGTGGCGTGTCCCTGGAGCGTATCGAAGAACTCGAGGCCCGCATCGCGGCGCTGGAAGAACGCCTGGCCCGCCTCGAATAACCACCGCAAAGCCATTGTGGGAGCGAGCCTGCTCGCGAAAGCGTAGTGTCAGTCACCACGATCTCGGATGACCCGCCGCCTTCGCGAGCAGGCTCGCTCCCACAGGATCTGCGCGATATTCAGCTGCCCGTTTCATTCCCCATCCCAATAATCCACTCCATCCACCTGCCGCGCGACAGCGACAAAGCCCGAGGCGTTGCCCTCGGCATCCACCGTGAAATTATCCATCACCGCATACTTGTTCGAGTCCGGATACTCGCAGATCTCCGGCTGCTGCTGAGTGCTCACCGCCAGATAACGCAGTTCGCCCGCGCTGGTATTGATGATCTGATGTGCCTTCTCGGGTCCGCCCGGTGGGCAGGCGATCACATCACCGGCGCGGATCGGAAAACGCTCCCCTCCCAAGCGCACCTCGCCCTCCCCGGCCACCACGTAGAACATCTCCTCATTGACCCGATGGCTGTGGAATGGACTGCCGCGCATGCCTGCTGGCAGTGCATACAGGCGATAACCGAGTTTCTGCGCACCGAGTTGCTGGCCGATCCGCGCGAAACGCTGCTGATAACGCCCGGCAGTGTCGCCTTCAGGGGCCAGGGCTTCGGGAAGGGCTTCGAGTTCGACCTCGTTGAGGTTGAGGATGGGTGGATGCATGGGCGGCCTCGGTTATGGTTTTTGTGGTGGGCAGGTCTGTGCGTGCTGGCGAGGATTATAGATAGTGATCCAGAACCGCAGCGCCGCCTTCGCGAGCAGGCTCGCTCCCACATTCAATCGCATTCCAGCTCAACCTGTGGGAGCGAGCCTGCTCGCGAAGAGGCCAGCCCAGCCACTAAAAGATCAATCAGCTGCGCGCAAAATCCACCGCCGCCGCAAACTGCGCCTCATTCGGCCGCACCCCGGTGTACAGGACAAATTGCTCCAGCGCCTGAATCGCAATCACCTCAAGCCCGGTGATCACTCGCTTGCCCTCGGCCCGCGCCCGCACGATCAGCGGCGTTTCCGAAGGGATCGCCACCACGTCGAATACAGTCTCAGCCGCTTTGATCACTTCAGGCTCAAACGCCAGTTGCCCCGCCTCCGGCCCGCCGTCCATGCCTACCGGGGTGACATTGATCAGCATCTGCGGGCGCTCGTCACCCAGCTCGGCCTGCCAGCGATAACCCAGCGAATCCGCCAGGGCGCGTCCGGCCCGCTCGTTACGGGCGACAATCAAACCGTTCTTGTACCCACCATCGCGCAGGGCGCTGGCCACCGCTTTGGCCATGCCGCCGCTGCCGCGCAGGGCGAAGGTCGAATCTTTCGGCACCGCGTGGCTTTCCAGCAATTGCGCGACGGCGATGTAATCGGTGTTGTAGGCCTTGAGGTGGCCGCCAGTGTTGACGATGGTGTTGATCGACTGGATCGCCGCCGCCGAGGCATCCAGCTCATCGACCAGCGCTATGCAGGCTTCCTTGAAAGGCATCGATACGCCGCAGCCACGAATGCCCAGTGCCCGGATGCCACCGACCGCGCCGGTCAGGTCCTGGCTGCTGAACGCCTTGTAGTAGAAATTCAGGCCCAGCTGTTCATACAAATGGTTGTGAAAACGCAGACCGAAATTCCCCGGCCGCCCGGACAGGGACATGCACAATTGGGTGTCTTTGTTCGGGTTCATCTGCATGAAACTTCTCCTTCAAACGCACTTTCGGATGGACGGGATTGGCCAGCCCACCGGGTTCTGAATCATCATTGAGGCTTGTTTGTGGCGCCGCGCAGCCGGGTAAAGAAGCCGCTACAGACCTTACACAAAATTTACCCAGCGGCTGTGCTGAATTTCGCAATTTTGCTGTCTTAGCTGTATCCCCGCGACAACTGTAGGCCTGATTCAGGCCGCGGCGCCGGGTCGAAGAACCGAGGACTTATCATGATTCGTAAACTTCCCATCATGGCTTTGTTGATTGGCGCACTTGCCGTCACCGGCCAGGCTGAAGCGGGTGGTGGCCATGGCTGGCAGGGCCCTGCAGTGTTTGGCGCGATCGTCGGCTCGGCCATCATCGGCTCGGCACTGATCAACCAGGATCGGCCGGTGTATGTGCAGCAACAACCGGTTTATGTGCAGCCGCAACCGGTCTACGTGCAGCAACCGCCGCCACCGGTCTACTACCAACCGGCGCCGGTGTATGTGCAACAACCGGTCTACGTGCAGCCGGCCCCCGTCTATTACGGCCCGCCTCGTGGTTATTACGGTCGGCCCCACGGCTACTACGGCGGCCCGCATGGCTACTACGGCGGTCCACGCTGGTAAGCGCAACACAGAGCCCTGCTTTCGAGCGGGGCTTTTTTATGACCGCTGGTCGGCGAAGGTCTGAAAAAATCGCGCCAAGGTCGCTGTGAGGACAGTCCGACCAGCTAAAGTCGGCATGATGGAATCGACCGCCGGGCTTTTTTCATCGAACGGTCACCGCTTTGTCATGACGGAACCGCAATCTGAATCCGTCCGTAAACAACAGATCGATAACAACAAGGACGACTGTATGCCCACACAAAACCCGCACCGCATCGTCGGTCTGTGCACCTCGAGCAAGGTGTACAGCGCACTTACCGAGCTCAAGCATCTGGAAGGCCATCGCTGCGCCAAGCTGCTGTCCCTGCTCGCCGAAAACCTCGTGCACAAGGGCCTGCTCAATGAGCGCGAAGTCATGCACATGCTCGATCAAGTGGTCGAATGACGCCAGACCTCACTGGCATCAATGACCACTATCGAAAGCGTTGATTGTCCGTCGTGCCGGCAAATCCCTAAGGTAGCCCCATCAGTTTGATGGAGGTTTTCCCATGGCACAGGTTCAAATCATGTCGGTGATCGGCAGCGCAGTTCCCGCTTCGCTGCGTGCATCCGGTTTGCTCGCTTGCTGGTATCTGGTGCGCGATGGCGAGCCGATCAGCGGCCCGCTCACCTCGTTGCCAGCAGCGCAGGCCTTGTCGCAACAGGTCGCCAGCAACACGTTTCATGCCTAAGGCAGCTGCACCTTGGGCTTGGTCTCGACGAACAGCGCCCAGCTCGACAGGAACAATGCGGCGATCAGCGGCCCGATCACAAAGCCGTTGAGGCCGAAGACCGCGAGGCCGCCGAGGGTGGAAACCAGAATCAGGTAATCGGGCATCTTGGTATCCTTGCCCACCAGAATCGGGCGCAGCACGTTGTCGACCAGGCCAATCACGAATACGCCGAACAAGCCCAGCACCACGCCCTGCCAGATCATGCCGCTGAGCAGGAAGTACACCGCCACCGGCGCCCAGACAATCCCCGCGCCCACCGCTGGCAACAGCGACAGAAACGCCATCAGCACCGCCCAGAGCAATGCGCTGGGAATATCGAGAAACCAGAAAATCAACCCGCCCAGCGCGCCTTGGGTCACGGCTACCACCACGTTGCCCTTGACCGTGGCGCGCACCACGCGGTTGAACTTCAGTTGCAGGCGGCGCTTGTGGTTTTCTTCCAGCGGCACGGCAGTGCGCATTTTGCGCGCCAGCTCGGGGCCGTCACGCAGGAAGAAAAACAGCAGATACAGCATGATGAAAAAGCTCACCACGAATTCGAATGTGCCCTGGCCGAAGCTGAACGCCTGAGTCGCCAGTGCCTGGCTGCCCTGCATCGCCGCTTTGACGATCTTCTCGCGCAAGCTGTCGAGTTCGCCCATGCCGAAGCGGTCGAGCAAGTGCTGAAAGTACGGCGGCAGGCTGTGCTTGAACTGCGCCAGATACGCGGCGATGTCCAGCTCGCCGCTTTCGATGTTCTTGTAGACCGTCGCCCCTTCCTGGACCAGCAGGATGCTGACGATGATCACCGGCAGAATTGCGATCACCAGGCACAGGCTCAAGGTGCACAGCGACGTCACGTTGCGTTGCAAACCGAACTTCTGCTGCAACCTGCGCTGTACCGGCGCAAACAGAATGCCGAGGATGACAGCCCAGAACACCGCGCCGTAGAACGGCAGCAGAATCCAGATAAAGGCCACCGTGACCAGCACCAGCAGCACTGTCAGGGATTTGAATTGCAGACTCTTTTCGTTCATATCCGGTCCATGTCAGTCAGGCGTCACGCACGCCCGCCCCACTTAGTCAGCCGCCGAGCGCGCGAGTGCCATGTTTATTCATGGAGCATAGATCCAGATCAATAAACCCTCGCAACAGCTGCCCTACCCTGCGCGGCTTTTGCGACCGACACCCAAATGCCAACTCTCATCGCCCCCGAGCTTCTCGCCCCCGCCGGCACCCTGAAAAACATGCGTTACGCCTTCGCTTATGGCGCCGATGCGGTCTACGCCGGCCAGCCGCGCTACAGCCTGCGGGTGCGCAACAACGAATTCGACCACGCCAACCTGGCGCTGGGCATCCGTGAGGCGCAGGCGCAGGGCAAGCGCTTCTACGTGGTGGTCAACATCGCCCCGCACAACGCCAAGCTGAAGACGTTCCTCAAGGATCTGGCGCCGGTGATCGAGATGGCCCCGGATGCGCTGATCATGTCCGATCCGGGCCTGATCATGCTGGTGCGCCAGCACTTTGCGCAGATGCCGATTCACCTGTCGGTGCAGGCCAACACCGTGAATTGGGCGAGCGTCGAGTTCTGGCAGCAACAGGGGCTGAGCCGGATCATTCTGTCGCGCGAATTGTCGCTGGAGGAGATCGGCGAAATCCGCGAGCAGGTACCGGGCATGGAGCTGGAAGTGTTCGTGCACGGCGCGCTGTGCATGGCCTATTCCGGGCGCTGCCTGCTTTCCGGTTACATGAACAAACGCGATGCCAATCAGGGCACCTGCACCAACGCCTGCCGCTGGAAGTACACGGCGCAAGAAGCCACGGAAAACCAGCTCGGCGAGATCGTCCAGACCTTTCAACCCGAGCCCACGCTGGGTCTCGGCGCACCGACCGATCAGGTCTTTCTGTTGCAGGAAGCCAACCGCCCCGATGAATTGATGCCGGCCTTCGAAGACGAACACGGCACCTACATCATGAACGCCAAGGACCTGCGCGCGGTGCAGCATGTCGAGCGCCTGACGCGCATGGGCGTGCATTCATTGAAGATCGAAGGCCGGACCAAATCGCATTTCTACTGCGCACGCACCACCCAGGTGTATCGCCGGGCGATCGATGATGCCGTGGCCGGGCGCGCGTTCGATCGCAGCCTGATGCTGGATCTCGAGTCGCTGGCCCAGCGCGGCTACACCGAAGGTTTTCTGCGCCGCCATGTGCATGACGAATATCAGAACTATCAGCACGGCAGTTCGGTGTCGGAGCGGCAGCAGTTCGTTGGCGAGCTGACCGGCGAGCGCCGTGATCGCCTGGCCGAAGTGAAAGTGAAGAATCGTTTTGCCGTGGGCGATCATCTGGAACTGATGACGCCCAAGGGCAATTTCCATTTTGATCTGCATGAATTGCAGAGTGTCAGCGGCCAAGCGATCGAAGTGGCGCCGGGGGACGGGCATACGGTGTACGTGCCGATACCGGATGCGGTGGATTTGCGCTTTGGGTTGTTGATGCGGGATTTGCGTGTTGGTTGACTGGCGATCTTGTGTGGCACTCGCCGCATGGCCGTAATTTGCTGCGAAGCCGATGCCGTCTTCGCGAGCAGGCTCGCTTGTATGGTAGGACTTGAAGGGAGGAGGAGGGACAA
>NZ_RCOA01000068.1:0-1963 GCF_004307585.1 Pseudomonas sp. Sample_20
GTGACCGCTCGGTTCGTAGCCGAGTACTCTATCCAGCTGAGCTACGAGTGCATTTGTTGCCGCGCATTATAGGCCGTCTAATCTCTATGTCAAACACTTTTTCTAGTAATTTCAACAACTTACAGAAGAAGCCAGATTACGACGTACTAAGCAAATAATGGCGGAGAACGGGGGATTCGAACCCCCGACACCCTTTTGAGGTGTACTCCCTTAGCAGGGGAGCGCCTTCGGCCACTCGGCCAGCTCTCCGCAACACGGGGCGTATATTAACCAGCTTCTTCCCCGTTTGCAAACATAAAAATCGATAAAAATTAATGGCTTGGTTCTTCGTCCTTCTCTTTCTTTATACGCAGGTAAATTTCCTCACGGTGCACCGCAACCTCTTTCGGAGCGTTGACGCCGATACGCACCTGGTTTCCTTTGACGCCGAGCACGGTCACGGTGATTTCGCCGTCACCGATAATCAGGCTTTCCGCGCACCGACGAGTCAGAATCAGCATACCTTTCTCCTTACGCCATTCATTTCAGGGACAACAGTCTGCAAAAAAAAGGCACCCGACCTACAACCGCAGCGATCGTAGCCCTACATGCCTGAGTATTGACCAGCGCGAGCAAAAGAACAGTTCCGGGGCTCGCGCCATTCAAAAATAAAGGGCGCGGTCAGACCGCGCCCTTCACAGAAGCGGATTACTCGCCCTGACGGGCCGGAGCATCCAGTTCGAAAGCCGTGTGCAGCGCGCGCACAGCCAGTTCCAGGTATTTCTCTTCGATCACTACGGACACCTTGATTTCCGAAGTCGAGATCATCTGGATGTTGATGCTTTCTTTCGCCAGGGATTCGAACATGCGGCTGGCCACGCCTGCGTGGGAACGCATGCCGACGCCGACGATCGAGACCTTGGCGATCTTGGTGTCGCCGACCACTTCACGGGCACCGATCTCGCGAGCGGTGTTTTCCAGCACAGTCTGTGCGGCCTGGTAGTCGTTGCGGTGCACGGTGAAGGTGAAGTCGGTGGTGTTATCGTGCGCGACGTTCTGCACGATCATGTCGACTTCGATGTTCGCGGCACTGATCGGGCCGAGAATCTTGAACGCCACGCCCGGGGTGTCTGGCACGCCACGGATGGTCAGCTTGGCTTCATCGCGGTTGAAAGCGATGCCGGAAATGATCGGCTGTTCCATGGTTTCCTCTTCATCAATAGTAATGAGGGTGCCCGGACCCTCCTTGAAGCTGTGCAGTACGCGCAGCGGAACGTTGTACTTGCCGGCGAATTCCACCGCACGGATCTGCAGCACCTTGGAACCGAGGCTGGCCATTTCCAGCATCTCTTCGAAGGTGATCTTGTCCAGACGCTGAGCAACCGGCACCACACGCGGGTCGGTGGTGTAGACACCGTCGACGTCGGTGTAGATCTGGCATTCATCCGCCTTCAAGGCCGCCGCCAGTGCCACGCCGGTGGTATCGGAACCGCCGCGACCGAGGGTGGTGATGTTGCCGTGCTCGTCGACGCCCTGGAAACCGGCGACAACCACCACACGGCCAGCCTTCAGATCACCGCGAATCTTCTGGTCATCAATCTGCAAGATACGCGCTTTATTGTGCGCACTGTCAGTCAGGATTCGCACCTGATTGCCGGTGTACGACACCGCCGGCACACCGCGCTTGATCAGCGCCATGGCCAACAGGGCAATCGTCACCTGCTCACCGGTGGACACGATCACGTCCAGCTCGCGCGGAACCGGTTGTGCCTCGCCACTGATTTGCTTGGCCAGATCGATCAGACGGTTGGTTTCGCCGCTCATTGCAGACAGCACAACCACCAGGTCATCGCCGGCATCGCGGAATTTCTTAACCTTGTCGGCGACCTGCTCGATTCTCTCGACAGTGCCGACCGAGGTGCCTCCAAATTTCTGTACGATCAAAGCCATTTCAAAGCCGCCTCTGCCCATGAAGGGCGCCCAA
>NZ_RCOA01000038.1:0-10091 GCF_004307585.1 Pseudomonas sp. Sample_20
GGGATTGATCCGGGCGTGGGAGCGCAGCGACCGTCTGGCGCAGCCAGACACAGCGCAAGGAGGTGCAGCGAAGCAAACCGGAGCCGCTGCGCCAGGATCGATCCCGGAGCGAAGGAACCCCGAGCCCCAGCGAGCGGGCCGAACGTCAGGGCGAAGACCTTTTGGTTCCTTTGGGCTGGGCCGGCATTCCGGCGTTTGCCAAAAGTGACTCGCCGTAAGGGCGAAACCGCCAGCCGCAACACCCGAAGAAACGGATATTCACCCCAACCACCCAAAGCATGGTCGGCCCAAAGGCCGCCAAGTCAATGCGCCGTAACCCGCTGCCGCCCCGCCGAACTACCAGGAGAAAGCGCCAAAGCCAACTGCGTCCGATTATGCATATGCGTCAACCGCAACACCTGCGACACATACAGCTTCACCGTGTTCTCGGTAATCCCCAACTCACAGGCAATCTGATAATTGGTCTGCCCCTTGCCCACCAACCGCGCCACGTCCAACTGCCGGGGCGACAATTGACTGAACACCGCCGGCATCTCCACGGACTCAGGCTCACCATCACTCACCACCGGCACGGGCGAGCGCCGCACCTTGTCCAGATCCTGATAAAGGTCATCAATCGACTCGGACAAAAACTGCAACTTCTGATTCAAATGCCCCAGATGCAGATTCTTCTGCCGCTCCTGCAAAGCCAGTTCCTGGCGCTGCACACCCTCAAGCAACTCTGCCAGATCGATCGGCTTCTGATAGTAATCGGCAATCCCCGCGCGCAACGCCTTGATCACATCCTGCTTGTCAGCGCGCCCGGTGAGCATGATCGCCTCGAACACCCGCTGCTTGCCGGCCAGCCGCTGCAACGCCTGGATCAATTCGATGCCGTCCATGTCCGGCATGTGCAAATCACTCAGCACCAGACCGATGTCCGGGTCCGCCCTGAACAGCTCGATGGCTTCAAGACTCGAGTCGCACGGCACGCAACGGTAGCCACTGCTCTCGAGAAACTCACAGAGTTCTTCGACGATCAGCGGCTGATCATCGACCACGAGGATTTTTACCGAATTAGGCTTGTTCACGAACCACTCCATTTGCTCGGCCAACGCTGACGATTCCTGCACTTTGGTGGCGTATTCGCCTGAATTGAAAGTAGACCCACTTTCCGACTATGTACATAGGACTAGTGGCACCCCGCGATCAGGTGATCCAGTACAGCGAAAGCACTACACCTACCCACACGAACGGCGCAAATGGCAGCTTTTTTGACTTGTCCGGGGCCAGATGACGCACATGCTCTCTAACTCCTTGAGCCATATGAGGCCAGACTTTTGGCGCGAGCAGCAGCCACAGCACGCTGGCCACGCCCGCGCCGATAAACGCGCCAAGAACGAATATGCCGTTCGTCGCAAGACCCAGGGCTGTCATTAATTTCACATCGCCGGCGCCCATGCGGCCCAAGAAATAACCCGGCAGCGTCAGTAGCAAAGCGATCAGGCAGGCCCAGCCGCCTTGCGCCGCGTTGGCGCCCAGCCAAGTAGTGCCAGTCGCCAACAACCAGACCAACGCCAGCGCGCCCACGCCTAACGTCAAAGCGTTGGAAATGCGCCGCTGCCGGGCATCTTGCGCGGCACAGATCGCCAGCCAGATCAGAACAAGGGAAATCTGCATCCGCTGAAAGCCGTCCGTTTTGCCTGAATGATTCTATGCTGATACTACGCAGTGACTGTCAGGGTAGACGCACGCATGAAAAACGGCTTTCGCAGGTCGCAAAAAGGTGCGGTGGCGATCGAATTCGCCTTGGTGTTCATCATCTTTTTCGCAGTGTTTTACGGGTTGGTCAGCTACGGCCTGCCCTTCGTGATGATGCAATCGTTCAACCAGGCCACCGCTGAGGCGGTGCGCCGCAGCGTTGCGGTGGACCCGACCACGCCGAACTATTCGACGGTGGTGGTCAACACCGCCAATGCCGCGCTGACCCAGCAACTGCAATGGCTGCCCTCGGCCTTGAATCTGGTGGTCGGCACCGACACCAGTGCGGCCTACGACGCGGGGACTGGCACCCTGACCGTCAGCGTCAATTACCCGGTGAGCAAGCTCAACCAGATCATGCCGTTTCTGGTGCTGCCGGGCATCGGCACGGTGCCCAATCTGCCGACGCACCTGACCGCCCGCTCGAGCCTGCAATTTTGACCGCCGGCGATAAGTTTTTCGGGCGCTTGCTCATGCGCGCCCCCACCGCAGCTCACGACTTGCCGGACCATCTCGGCGCGCCGCCGATCGGCCTGCATTTTTATCTGGATGGCAACGGCGATGTGTTGCAGATCGCCGGCCCGCTGCGGCATTTGCTCGCCCAGCACAAACCTCAGGGTCAGCCGCTGCCGCTCAGCGCCTACCTGCTGCCGCACAGTCTGCTGACTATCGAAGGTCAGCCCAGAGACTGGCAGGGGCAACTCCTCGATCTCGACTTTTCCGGGCTCAATGATCAGCCCCTGCACCTGCGCGGCTGGGTGCAGCCGCTGGAGGATGGCTGGCGATTGCAGATGCTCGACATCGCCGACCTGTTGCTCGAACGTCAGCAAGCGCGCGATCGCGATGCCTGCCAGACCCTCGCCGGGCAGGTCAGCGATCGTCTGCGCACGTGCAGTCTGACGCGTCTGCCGACGGTGCTTGGCGAACAATTGCAGGCCATCGCCCAGCGCTGGCACATCCCCTGCCTCGCCGTGGCGTTACTGGATGAACAGGCCCAGGGCTGGCAGATTCATCAACAGTTTCGTGGCCACGACGCCCCGCAATTGTGGGAGGACGGCCAGCCGCTGGGCACGCCGCTGGACAGCCTCAACGGCAGCGCGCCGCAACGCCTCGCCGGCCCGCAGGGCCGCTATGAACATTCGCGATTGCAGGCCACGTTCGGCAACGCCAACGGTTTCGCCGTGCCCTACAGCAATGACCAGGGCGTGGTCGCCTGGCTGCTCTGCGGGTTTTATACGGTCGACAACGTGGCGCCATGGCTGACCGATCGCGACTGGCTGAGCCTGGCCGGCGCGCTGGCCGGGCCGCTGCTCAGCCGCTTGCGCGAGCAGCGCCATGTGCAATCGATGGAGCGTCTTGATTCCCTGCAAAACCTGCTCGGCACTGGCTGGTGGGAAATCACTGCCGAAGAGCAGATTGCGCTGGCGCCGACGCTGGCCTCGGCACTGGATCTCAGCGATCGCCTGCTGCCGGTAGAAGACTGGCTGTCGCTGTTTCACCCCGCCGATCGCGACGAGTTGCGCAGCCGTTTGCGCGCCCTGCAACTGCAAGGAGAAGCGCTGACCCTGAGCGTGCGTCTGCACCGCGCGGAGGTCGGCGCAGCAGCGACGTGGTATCGGGTTCAGGGCCAGGTCAGCGGCACCGGTGAGCATCGGCGTCTGGTCGGGTTCATGCTCGACATCAGCGACATCCAGAATCAACAACAGCGCGCCGCTGCCGCCCATGCGCGGCTGGATAATCTGATTGCCAGTTCACCGGCGGTGATCTACGTGCAGCGCTACGCAGAAGGCGCACTGGTTCCGGATTTTTTCAGCGCCAGCCTGCAACCCTTGCTGGGCTGGACGCTGGAAGATTGCGACACGACAGCGCTGGTCGAGCGCGTGCACCCCGACGACCGCGAACTGTATTTCCAGCGCAACCGCCAGTTGCTGCGTGAAGGCTCGGTGCGTGCGCGTTATCGCCTGCGCGACAGCTGTGGCAATTACCACTGGCTGCTCGATGAAGCGAAACTGCTGCGCAACGATCTCGGTCTGCCAGTCGAGGCGGTGGGCCTGTGGCTGGACGTCACCGACGCAACGCTTGCTGCCGAGCAGGTGCGGCAAAGCGAAGAGCGTTACCGGATTCTGGTCGAGGACTCGCCGGCGATGATCTGCCGTTATCGCCCTGACCTGACGCTGATCTTTGGCAACCGACCGTTGGCGACTTATCTGGAATGCACCCCGGAACAACTGCCCGGGGTTGATCTGGGTGGCTGGATGTCCGAAGAACAGCGCGCAGCGTTCGTTCAACGCTTGAGCCAACTGACGCCGGAACAGCCAGTGAGTACAGCGGAAATCAGCCTGCAATTGCCCGGACGCGAACACGCCTGGTGGGTCTGGTCGGATCGCGGCGTGTTCGACGAGCGCGGCCAGTTGATCGAAGTGCAAGCGGTGGGCCGCGACAACACCGAGGTGCGCCGCTCGCAACAGCAACTCACGCAAAGCGCGAAAATGGCCACCCTCGGCGAAATGGCCACCGGCCTCGCCCACGAAATCAACCAGCCGCTCAACGTCATGCGCATGGCCATCGTCAACGTGCTCAAGCGCCTCGGCAACGGTGATGTACAGGTCGATTATCTGACCGACAAACTCAACCGCATCGACGCTCAGGTTCAACGCGCGGCTAAGGTGGTCGACCACATGCGTGTGTTCGGTCGCCGCTCGGAAATCGAACAACAATTGTTCAACCCGGCCCAAGCCATCGAAGGCACCCTGTCGCTACTGGCCGAAGGCATGCGCGGTAAAGGTGTCGATTTGCGCATCAGCGAGACTGCTTTCGAGGCGCAGGTGCGCGGCTACGTCGATCAGCTGGAGCAGGTGCTGATCAACCTGATGGTCAACGCCCGCGACGCCCTGCTCGGCAAGCGCGAGCACCACCCGGCATTCAAACCGTGGATTTCGATCTACGCCGAGCGCGACGAGGAAAGCGTGCGGCTGTGGGTCGAGGACAATGGCGGCGGCATCGATCCGCGTTTGCTGGAGCGGATCTTCGAGCCGTTCTTCACCACCAAACCGATCGGCGTCGGCACCGGTCTGGGCCTGTCGGTGAGCTACGGCATCATCGCCAACATGGGCGGCCAGTTGAGCGTGCGCAACTCCACGGAGGGCGCACGGTTCTGCATCGAATTGCCGATTGCCACGGATGATCAGATCACCAGATAGGCCTTGCCGGTCTGCCCGCAGGTCATGTTGGCGCCCACCTCTGTATCCATCAGGTTGATGCCCAGGCCTTTGAGCAGATTATTCAACAACGGGTCGAGCAAGGGACTGATCAAACCGGTGACCACTGGCAACAAGCGGTTGCTGACGTCGCTGATCAACGAAGCCACCCCAGTGACGATAGCGCCCAGCGGATTGCTGCCCACGGGTTTGTAGACGATCAGGTTGATGCCCGACAGGGTGTTCGCCAGGCTGCCGACGATGTTGCTGGTCGGCGCGGCCGGTAGCACGCTGGGCGGCAGTTTCAGATTGGCCGGGGTGGCGAAGGGTGTGGTGCTGGAGAACAGCAGATTCTGCGTGGTCTGCGCGACGCTGGTGTCGAGTTTTAGGGCGATGCCGCCGGCGCCGTATTGCACGCGGGAGGCGGCATCGCAACTGCCGATGCCGAGAATCCTGTGGCAGGTGATGATGCCGAGATCGACCAGCGGCAACGGCGCCACCGTTGGTTCGGCGACTGAGGAAAACGCCGCGACAGGATCGATCTTGCCGAGTTTGAGATCAGCCAGAGAAGTCGTGGTGGCGGCAGTCAGGCTTTTGCTGTCGGTATCGCCGGTCGGGCAGCGGTAATCGGTGACATAGCTTTTCGCCCCGCCGGCATCCAGCGCGATGTCGATCTGCGGTGAGGGCAGCAGCTTCGGATCGAGCTGTTGGCAACCGGCGCCCAACAGGCAGAACACTGAATTGATTGTGTCCACCAGGTTCAGGCTCAACAGCCCATTGAGCGTCGGCGTCAGCGTACCGACCAGGCCCAGCACCGCATTGGTCAGCCCCGTCACCCCCGAGAGCACCGGCAGATTCACCGACAACAACGTGCGCACCTGCGCCGTGCGCACATAAATCCGGTCCGGTCCCAACGGATCGGCCTTGGCCCGCGCCGGATCGCCAATCGCCGAGAACTGCGGCGGTTCGATCACCTTCACCCGTACCGTGACACCGGCCAGCCCCAGCACGTTGACCGGCAAGGTCGCCGCCACCGCGCTCTTGCTGTTGGCCAGTTGCACCACGCCTTGCACCAGTTGCAGCAATTGCAGATTGGCATCCAGCCCCGCCGCCGTGGTGCCGGTTTGCAGCTGCAGGATTTCGCCGAGCCTGACCGGCGCCGCATTGATGGCGGCAGCCTGCAACTGGCCCAGCGCGGTGACCACTTGCGCGGTCGCGCCGTTGAGTTGCACTACCGTCGCTGCGGCCTGAATCAACTGCGTCACCGTCGCTTGGGTATTGAGCAACTGCGTGTAATTGCCAGCACCGACGTTGAGGTCGATGGCCAGTTGATCGAGGTATTTGAGCAGGTTGATATCGGTGTGCAGCAAGCCGTCCCAGCCCACCGCCGTGAGGTTGACGTTGCCGCCGAGCAACCCGGAAAACAGCGGATTGAGGATGTTCGACTGCGCCGTGTCGATGCTGGCGAGGGTGCTGCGAATATTCAGTTGGGCGACGGTCGGCTGCGGTTTGGCCGCGACTGCCGAAGCATTGAGGGTGGTGTTGAGGCTGACCGGCGTGGCGCTGAACAGCGCCTGCACACCACCAGCAAAACTGCTGGTGACCGTACGACTGGCGGCGACTTTGACTGCGCTTGATTGCGTGGCATCGACGGTGAAACTGCGCACACCACTGGCGGCGGTGGCCAGCGTGCCGCAGGTGGTCGCGAGCGTATTGGCGGCATCCACCACGTAACCATTGCGCAGCGCACTTTGCCCGGCATAACTGGCGGCGGTCAGCCCGGGCAGGCAATTGCCGCCGCGACTGACCGCTTCGAGGGCGGCGGTATCCACCACCCGCTGTAATTTGCGCTGTTCCATGTACAGGCGACCGCTGTCGACCACCAGCAACATCATCACCAGCGCCAGACTCAGAGTGGCAGCCGCCATCAAGCCGATCGCCCCGCGTTGCCGGGCCGGGCCGTTGCCTTGCGATCCTGGCGACATGGCGCACTCCTTTGCCGGCGCAGTGCCGAGCGCTACCTCCGTTAATGAAAAAGAGTGTAGACGCGGTCGGTCGAGAGTGCTGGCGTCACGCCATTCCAGTCACCACCGCCACTGTGGGAGCGAGCCTGCTCGCGAAAGCGTCGTGCCAGAGGATTCAATGCTGAATGACACACCGCCTTCGCGAGCAGGCTCGCTCCCACAGGAAACGGTTCAGAGCGGTTCAACGCGGTGGATAGTTCGCCAGGATCCGTGTGACGGTCTCGCGAATGGCATTGCTGCGGTCAGCCGGATTCGGGCGGTTGCTGAGCATTTGCTCATCGCTGCCACGCCAGACCAGTTTGCCGTCCTTGCCGTCGAGCAGGTCGATCTGAATGGTCGCGACCTTGTAGGTGATGTTGCGCGTTTCGTTGTACATCGGTGCGCCCCAGTAGCCATTCCACGGGCCGCCCCAACCGCCGCCGTAATTGGTCGTCACCTGCTGCTGCCGGTCCTCGACGATCAGGTAGGTCTGCACGCTCAGATCACCTTTGCCGCCGCCGGCAGCCGGGCGCAAACCGCGCTGATCGAGTTGATCGGCCACCGCCTGGCGGATGCGCTGTTCGGTCAGGTCGCTTTTGATGCGCGGATCATCGGGGCGATATTGCAGGGCCGGGTCTTTCCAGCTCCAGCTGCGATAAGCGGCAAAGTCGCGGCTGGCGTCGAAATCGTGATTGACCTGATTGGCGGCGCAGGCACTGAGCAGCGCGGCAACAGCGAGTAGAGCGAGACGGCGGAACATGATTTTTCTCCGGGTGAAGACATGAACCTGCTGACACGACGTCAGCTGGGAGGATACGCCGCCATGGCTTTTTCCACAGCCTCGCGGATCGCATCGGCGCGTTCGATCTGATTGCCCTGGGTGCCGGTTTCGGCGCTGGCGCTCCACACCGGCTGACCATTGCCGGCATCGAACAGATCGACCCGCACCACTACGACCTGCTCTTGATAGGTGCGCACGATCGGCACGCTGTTGTACATGCCGTAACCGCGACCATAACGATCATAGCCGCCGTATCCGCCGTAGTAGCCGTAGTCGTCGCGAACCTGACGCAAACGGGTTTCCAGACGCAGGTCGGCGCTGACCAGCAGATCGGCCGGGCGGTTGTCGCGCATCGGCCGCAAGCCGCGCTGGTCGAGGGCGTTGCTGACCGCCTCGGCCACTTGCGCCGAGTCAGCCCACGCCGTGCCCGGCGGCAACTGCCCGTCGCGCCAGGCCCAATTGCGGTAGCGTCCGTAATCCCGCGGCGGCGCCGGGTAGGCGCTGCGGTCGAAGGTGGTGGCGGCTTGCGGCGGTGCCGGCGGCAACGGCCGTGACTGGGCCACGTAGGGGTTGCTGCCTTGGCAAGCGGCCAACCCCAGACTTATCAGCAATAACCCGCATCGAGCTTTCATGTCGCGCTCCGCTCAGATCGGCCGGCAGATCCAGTGCAAGTAACGCCCAAGCCCGGCGAAGCCTGGGTGACGACGGTGCGCGAGTTCCATTTCCAGCAAGTCCGCCAGTTCGGCGCGGGCCTGGAATTCCACCGGCATGTAATCGTGAAATACCCGTACGCCGCTCTGACTTTCGACCTGCCACATACCGGCGAGTTGCGTTGCCAATTCCCGTGGGTCGAGAGGCTGCTGCGGGGTCAGGCTCTGCTTCTCGCCGGCCATGACGTTCTTGCGCATTTTCTTGAAATGGCCCTTGAGCAGATTGCGATAAATCAGCGCATCACGGTTGTAGAACGCCAGCGACAGCCAGCCGCCGGGCTTGGTCAGTTGATGCAGCACCGGCAGGATCGCGTGGGGTTCGGCGAGCCATTCCAGTACGGCGTGGCAGATCACCAGATCGTAGGGCTCGGTGAGCTGACCGGGCAGTTCCTGCCACGGCGCCTGAATGAATGTCGCGGTGTGTCCGGCTTCGGCAAAACGCTGGCGCGCGCCTTCGAGCATCGGTTCGGCCGGCTCGGTGAAGGTGACGTCATGGCCGCGCTCGGCCAGCCACAGCGACATATGCCCCAGGCCCCCGCCGATATCCAGCACGCGCAGCGGCCGATCCGGCAAGGCCTCGCTCAGATCGGTCTGCAACACCGCGAGGCGAATCGCGCCTTTGGCGCCGCCGTAGATTTTTTCCGCGAAGCGCGTGGCCAACTGGTCGAAATGACGGTCGCTCATCAGCTGAACCGCCGTTCGCTGTCGGCGAGCTTGGCGCGCACCACTTCATTCATGTCCAGACCCAGTTCGCTGCACAGCAGCAACAGATACAGGACGATATCGCCTACTTCCTGCCCGGCGTGGGCGAGTTTTTCCGCCGGCAACTGGCGCGACTGGTCTTCTGTCAGCCACTGGAAGATTTCCGCCAGCTCGGCCATTTCCACGCTGGCGGCCATGGCGAGGTTTTTCGGGCTGTGAAATTGCCGCCAGTCATTGCGGTCGCGAATGGCGTGCAGGCGTTCGGTCAGTTCAACAAGGTTCATCGGGCTCTCCTGAAGACGCATAGCTTCGGGGGGATGCGGGCTGAAGGCAAGCAGCGCAGATGATCTATTGGGGGAGCGAGCCTGCTCGCGAAGGCGATGGATCATCCAGACCGGATTTGCCTGACACGCCCCCTTCGCGAGCAGGCTCGCTCCCACACATGATCCGGGCAAACCTTCTATCATGCAGGGAACTCGGCCGCCCTCGGCGTGGCCCAAGGCTCAGCTCTTTCATCAGGGATGCACACATGCGTGTAGAAAGCTTTTTCGAATGGCTCGGCCAGGCACTCGGTTCGATCATCCGTTTTATCGTCGACGGCCTCAGTGGCCTGTTCAATATGCTCAGCAATGCCGGCAGCAACTTTGTCGACGGCCTGGCGCAAACGCTGGGGATGGACACCTCGATCATCAGCATCATCGCCCTGATCGTTGGCCTGATGCTGCTGTGGTCGGCGATCCGGGCGTTCATGAACGCGTCGATCATTGCCGGGATCATCTGGTTGTTGCTGGGGTTGTGGTTGTTGAGCTGGATTATTCACTAGCGCTTCAAAAGCCCCTCACCCCAGCCCTCTCCCAGAGGGAGAGGGAGCTGACCGCGTTGCTTTGAAATTCTCCACCGACCTGGAATATCGAGTCGAACTCACGCTTGAGAGCGACGAAGATCGGCCCCCTCTCCC
>NZ_RCOA01000038.1:10101-15696 GCF_004307585.1 Pseudomonas sp. Sample_20
TGGAATATCGAGTCGAACTCACGCTTGAGAGCGACGAAGATCGGCCCCCTCTCCCATTCCCGGAGAGAGAGGGAGCTGACCGCGTTGCTTTGAAATTCTCCACCGACCTGGAATATCGAGTCGAACTCACGCTTGAGAGCGACGAAGATCGGCCCCCTCTCCCTCTGGGAGAGGGCTGGGGTGAGGGTGTTTCTGCCGCTACAATCCCCGCTCCCCCAAGGAGCCTGCATGTCCTCTCTGATTACCGACTGGCGCGACCGCCCGACTCACCGCAAGGTCTGGGCGCTCGCCGCGCCGATGATTCTTTCCAACATCTCCGTGCCGCTGGTGGCGCTGGTCGACAGCACTGTCATCGGCCACCTGCCGCATGCCCATCAACTCGGCGCGGTGGCGGTCGGCGCCAGTCTGTACACGTTTCTCGCCTGGGCGATGGGTTTTCTGCGCATGGGCACCACCGGATTTGCCGCCCAGGCTGCCGGGCGCAGCGATGGCGCGGCGTTGCGGCAGATTCTCTTGCAGGGCCTGCTGCTGGCGATGGGGCTGGCCGTCGTGCTCGGCACTCTTGGCGTGCCGCTCAGCGGCGTTGCCCTGCACTTCATGCAACCGTCGGCTGAACTGGATCAGCTGACCCGGGAGTTTTTCCACACGCGCCTGTTCGGCCTGCCCGCCGCGCTGGCGACGTATGCGCTGGTCGGCTGGTTCCTCGGCACGCAGAACGCGCGGGCGCCGCTGGCGATTTTGCTGAGCACCAACCTGATCAACATCGTCCTCAATCTGTGGTTTGTCATCGGCCTGGAATGGGGCGTGGTCGGCTCGGCGCGCGCTTCGGTAATCGCCGAATGGTGCGGCGCCCTGCTCGGCCTGTGGCTGACGCGCACGGCGTTGCGCGCCTATCCGGGGCAGATCATCTGGTCGGCGCTGAAAGTCTGGCAGAGCTGGCGCCCGCTGCTGGCGGTCAACCGGGACATTTTCATCCGCAGCCTCGCCCTGCAATCGGTGTTTTTCCTCATTACCGTGCAGGGCGCACGGCTCGGCGATGCGACCGTAGCGGCCAACGCGCTGCTGCTCAACGGCCTGCTGCTGACGGCGCATGCACTGGATGGCCTGGCGCATGCCGTTGAAGCCTTGTGCGGCCATGCCATCGGCGCTCGGGATCGCCTGGCCTTGCGTCGATCGCTAGTGGTGGCCGGCGGCTGGTCGCTGATCGCCAGCCTCGGGTTCGCTGTGCTGTTTCTGCTCGCTGGGCACCTGTTCATCGAGATGCAGACCGACATTCAGAGCGTGCGCGACACCGCATTCGTCTATCTGCCCTACCTCGCCGTGCTGCCGCTGATTGCGGTGTGGAGTTACCTGCTCGACGGCCTGTTCATCGGCGCCACCCGTGCGCGGGAAATGCGCAACGGCATGCTGCTGACGGTGCTGCTGTTGCTGCCGTTCGCCTGGTTTTTGCAGGCCTTGGGCAATCACGGCCTGTGGATATCTTTTCTGCTGTTCATGGTCTTGCGCAGCGTGACCCTTGGCGCGCAAGCCTTGTGGCTCAAGCGCAGCGATGGCTGGTTCAGCGGCAAGGCTCACTGACCAGAAAAGTCAGTCCGCCGCGCCCCACTGCCGACGCAGAAAGTCGAGCCGTTCCGGCTGGGTCAGTCCGGCCGGCGGCACGACCAGCACGGCGCGCGGATTGAGCAGGCGCAGCCATAGCCAGCCGTCGAGCACGGCACGGTCAGTAAAACCCAGCGCCAGGCCTTGTTGCACATGCACAGCAATCGTCTGGTAGTCAGCGCTCAGAGACTGGCACCAGCGCCAGATGTGCTGCTCCAGCAGACAGGTTTGCAGGCGTTCGCGCTGGCGCCGGGTCAGGCTTTCTTCGATGCCCAAAGGTTCGACGAGCAGACCGGGATTGCGCAGCTGTTGCCAGCCCTGACTGCCGATGGCGCGGTCCGCCCAGGTGCCGCCAAACCAGCGCAACTGGCGGATCGGCCCGAGCCAGCGACTCAGCTGCGTGGCGTCACAAGCGTCGAAGAAATAACTGGCGGTCTGGCGGTTGTAATAGCTGAGCAAGGCCCGATGATTCAAACCGAACGAGACGGTAAGCATGCGCTGCAAGTGGCTGAGCAGCTGCTGCGCCGGTATCTCGCAGCTCAACAACAGGCCGCGCCAGGTGTCCGGGTCGCGCAGGCACAGGGCGGTCAATGCCGGGCTCTCGCGCAAATCGACGAGAACCGGACCGTGCTCACTGACCGGCTGAAATTCGGTGCCGTCGAACAACCGGTGCCGCTGCACATCGGCAAAGCCCTGGCGCAAGGTCAGCAAGGCGCGTGCCGCGTCCGGGGTGTCGAGCAACAGCCATTGCGCCATGGGCTCAAGCGCCGCGCCGCTCATCGTGCGCTGCTCTGATCGAGCGCGGTGAGCAGCCGGCAACTGCATACGGACTCGGCGCAGTGGTTGAAGCTGCCACCGCCCGGCATCAGGCACAGCAACAGCAACGGCTCGCCAGACTGCAACAATTGCTGCAACCCATCGCTCACCAGCAGTTCCGGGAGCGATACCGGTTCATCGTCCTCGACCGCAGCCTCTGGCAATACCGAGGGCTGGAGCACGCCACTGACCACCGGCTGATCGGGATCGCCTTCGAGGAAACTCACCACCACTTCCACGCCATCGGCGAGTGCCGCCGAGGGCAGCTCGTTCAGGTCAGGCGCAAGGGGCAGCCAGCAATGGCTCGGCGCTGCGCCTTCGCCCTGATACAGCCAGTCGAATTGCACCGCGACCGGCCGCGCGCGATCCGGCTGCGGCTCATCGACGCTGACCACCCAGGCACGCTGCAAGCTGTGCATGCGCTGCTTGGACTTCGCAGCAGCGGGCACACAGACGGGTACCCGCGCGGCCGCGAACAGGCGATTGCAATAGGGCGATTCGAGAGACTGATCGGCCCGATGCTCGATGCGGGTCAGCAGCCATGGGCGGTTGCATTCGAGGAAAGGATGGCCGTCCAGCGGCAACCACTGACCACTGCGCAAGGCCGGCAGATCGCTGTGGCCTTCGGAATCGGGTCCTCGCTGGCTGGCCTGCGAGTCTTCGCGCAGTCGCCATTGGCGGACGGCTGGAGCGACGCCATGCTGGTCATGCTCGCCCTGATAGTGCGCGACGTCTGCATGGGGCATCCGCGTCGGATCGTCGCCGAACACCAGGCAGTGCCTGTCGCGGTGATGTTCGAAGTAGTAGTGAATGCGCGCCTCTGCGCACAGACGCTGAAGCAGTTGCAGATCGGATTCGCGGTATTGCGTGCAGAAGGTGCGGGCCGGGTAGTCGCTGTGCAACTCGTAACGTCGTTGCAGGCCGACGATGCCATGTTCGCGCAGCACCTGTTCGATGATCTGCGGCACGCAGCGGCCGCTGAAGATGCGCTGGCTCAAACGCAGGTCGAGGCAGTCGAGCCTCGGCCCGAGACGTACTCGGCACAAACGCAAGCCATGGCCGGGCTCGTGCTGGACAAGGCTGTGCAATTGCCCGTGCACACCTTGGCCGGGCGCGCCGAAACACAGGAACGCGGAACGATGCAGCAGGCCGGCGAGATCCAGATGCGGATCGTCGATCACCACATCGATCTCGAAGGCGAAGGGTTCGCTGAGCGCTTCCCTTCCGGTAAAGGCGAGAACTTCGAAGGGGTCGGACAGGCCCGCTACATCGAGACGAAACGACGGCTCGTTGACTGGATCGAACATGGGCGGATCTCTACAGGAGGGGCGGCCGGGGATTCTCGCCGAGAGGCATGGCCGAGTAGAGAGGCGAAGTACAACTTAGGAAATGACCTACGCGAAAAGCAGACCAGATGAGTTTGCTGACCGTGATAGCACAGGTTTTCGAGAAAAAATCAGGAGATATCCCACCGGGTTGTCCGATTTTTCCACAGCTTGCGGAAAAAAATCAGACAACCCGGGTGGAACGCTATCGGGTCTCAGGAAGACAGATAGGAAGAGCGGGTCAGACCCAGACGCAAGGCGTCGAGGAACTGCGTGCGCTCGCTGGCACTGATGCGGGCACTGGCGCACTTGTCGCGGTAGTGAGTCATCAGTTCTTCCGGCGACAAGTGCACATAACGCAGCATGTCTTCGATGGTGTCGTGGGTCTCAATACCGGCGTGGTACACGCTGCCATCGGCGTTCTGGTAGATGTTCACCGAATCGGTGTCACCGAACAGGTTGTGCATGTCACCGAGGATTTCCTGATAGGCGCCGACCAGGAACACGCCCAGCAGGTAATCTTCGCCTTCATTCAACGCGTGCACCGGCAGGCTGGTTTCGATGCTCTGCTCGTCGACGTACTGGTTGATCTTGCCATCGGAGTCGCAGGTCAGATCCTGCAGCACCGCACGGCGCAGCGGCTCTTCGTCGAGGCGATGCAGCGGGATGATCGGCAGCACCTGATCGATCGCCCAGGTGTCCGGCAGGCTCTGGAACACCGAGAAGTTGCAGATGTACTTGTCGGCCAGCTTGTCGTTGAGTTCGTCGAGCACCTGGCGGTGCGAACGCTGACGCGCTTTCAGCGAGTTGTGCAAGCGACGGCACACGGCGAAGTAGCACTGCTCGGCCAGGGCTTTTTCCGCCAGTGTCAGCTTGCCGTCGGCGTACTGCGCGGCGACGTCGCTCATGTAGTGGGTGGCGCGCCAGTAGGTTTCGGTGACCATTTCGATGTCGGTCGGGCCGAGCAGATCGACCAGCCACTGCACGGTTTCCGGCAGGCTTTCCTTGTTCTCGATCAGCGGGATTTCGTCGTTGTGTTTCTCGACGTCGGTGACCTGCACCACCAGCATCGCGTGGTGCGCGGTCAGCGAACGACCACTCTCGGAGAAGATGTGCGGATGCGGCAGGCTCTGCGCGTCGCAGAATTCCTTGAGCATGCCGACCACGACACCGGCGTAATCGTCCATGTCGTAGTTGATCGAACTGGCGTTGCGCGAGTGGGTACCGTCGTAGTCGACACCGAGGCCGCCGCCGACGTCGATGTGATCGACCGGCAGACCGAGGTTGCGCAATTCGCCGTAGTAACGGATCGCTTCCTTGAAGCCGTGCTGGTAGTCAGCGAGGTTGGCGATCTGCGAACCCATGTGGAAGTGCAGCAGGCGGATGCCCTGATCCAGGCCGGCGCCACGGAAGCGCTCAACCACCGACAGCAGTTGCGCCGCCGACAGACCGAATTTGGATTTCTCGCCACCGGTGTCCGCCCACTTCGACGAGGCCAGCGACGACAGGCGCACGCGCAGACCCACCTGCGGCTTGACCTTCAGCGAGGCGGCTTCTTCGATCACCAGGCCGACTTCGGATTCTTTCTCGATGACGATGAACACGTTATGGCCGAGCTTCTGGCCCATCAGCGCCAGACGGATGAACTCGCGGTCCTTGTAACCGTTGCAGACGATGGTGCCGCCCTTCGGCGCCAGCGCCAGCACGGCCAGCAGCTCAGGCTTGGAGCCGGCTTCCAGACCGATGGAGACGTTCTGGGTGGCGATAATGTTCTCGATCACCGCTTCCTGCTGGTTGACCTTGATCGGGTACAGCGCGGTGTATTTGCTCTGGTATTCCAGGCGCTCGATGTTGG
>NZ_RCOA01000082.1:0-132479 GCF_004307585.1 Pseudomonas sp. Sample_20
CGGTGATTCTGTTGGTCTACAAGGACACCCTGCTGTCGTTCGTCGCCAGCGTGCAACTGACCAGCAACGACATGTTGCGCGTCGGCGACTGGATCGAGATGCCGCAAGTCGGTGCCGATGGCGACGTGGTCGACATCACGCTGCACACGGTCAAGGTGCAGAACTTCGACAAGACGATCGTCTCGATCCCGACCTGGCGGCTGATGTCCGAGTCGTTCAAGAACTGGCGCGGCATGCAGCAGTCCGGCGGTCGGCGGATCAAACGCAGCCTGTTCATCGATGCCAGCGGCGTGCGCTTCATCCGCGACGACGAGGAAGAAAAGCTTTCCCAGGTGCACCTGCTGACCGACTACATGGGCCGCAAGAAAGCCGAGCTCAAGGCCTGGAATGAGGCCCAGGGCAATGTCGCGGCAATGTCGGCCAACCGCCGCCGCATGACCAACATCGGCACCTTCCGCGCCTACGCGCTGGCGTATCTGAAGAGTCACCCGGAGATTCAGCCGAACATGACCTGCATGGTCCGGCAGATGCAAACCACCGCGCAGGGCATTCCGCTGGAAATCTACTGCTTCACCCGCACCACGGTGTGGGCCGATTACGAGCGGATTCAGGGGGATATTTTCGATTACCTGCTGGCGGTGTTGCCGGAGTTTGGCTTGAGTCTGTATCAACAGCCGAGTGGCGGGGATTTGCGCGCAGGCTTGCTGCCGGCGGTGCTGGGCTCGGCGAGTATTCCGGAGCCGGAAAAACACCTGATGTAACTTACTAATCACATGTAGGAGCTGCCGAAGGCTGCGATTTTCTGATGTTCAAGATCAAAAGATCGCAGCCTTCGGCAGCTCCTACACGGGTTACGCAGTGCGTTTAATGCCCAACCGACTGATCCACACCGCTGCCAGAATCACACCCCCACCAAGGAACAACCGCCCCAGTTCCTCATGCTGATTCCAGATCAGCAAATTCAACAGCAGCCCCACCGGCACATGCAGGTTATTCATCACCGCAAGTGTGCCGCCATTGACCATGCACGCGCCCTTGTTCCACCAGTACAGACCCAATGCAGTCGAGACCAGCCCGAGAAACAGCAACACGCCCCATTGCAGCGGCGCTTCCGGCAGAAAGTTCGACTTGCCGAACAACAGGAACGCTGGCAGCACAACCGCCAATGCGCCCAGGTAGAAATAACCGAAGCGGCGGTAATGCGGCAGATCGCTCGGATGCTTCGCCACCAGGTGCTTGTACAACACTTGCCCGGCGGCGTAGGTGAAGTTGGCCAGTTGCAGCAGCAGGAAGCCCATGAAGAAGTCGGGACTGATGCTGTCGAAGCGAATCACCGCCGCACCGCCGACTGCCACCAGCGCAGCAATCAATGCCCACGGGTTGAAGCGGCGGTTCAGCGCGTCTTCGATCAACGTCACGTGCAGCGGCGTGAGAATGGTGAACAGCAACACCTCCGGCACCGTCAGCACGCGGAAGCTCAGGTACAGGCAGACGTAAGTCACACCGAACTGCAACGCGCCGATCAGCAACATGCCACGCATGAACGCCGGCTCCACCGAACGCCAGCGTGTCAACGGAATAAACACCAGCCCGGCCAGCACCACGCGCACCAGCACCGCGAAGTAACTGTCGACATGCCCTGCCAGGTACTCGCCGATCAGACTGAAGGAAAACGCCTGGATCAGCGTGACAAAAAGTAGATAGCCCATGCTCGCCTCGAAAATCGAATGGCGGCGACGATAGCGGGTTTTGCGCCAGACCGCGAACCCTCGAACAGCACAAATCCCTGTGGGAGCGGGCTTGCCCGCGATGAGGGAGGGTCAGGCAAGTATTTGTCGACTGACACTCCGCCATCGCGGGCAAGCCCGCTCCCACAGGGACTTATGTGAAATTCGGATGTGCAGTGTTCAGAAAAATCGCAGACAAAAAAAAGCCCGATCTCGCTAAAGCGTTCAATCGGGCTACAGCACTCAGGAGCAAAAGTGCAAAGGGAGGTTCGATGCGCGTGGAACCTTGAAGGGGTTGCGCCAGGTCACTTAAACAATCGGCGATTATCTGGCGATTAACCGATCAAGCGACCTGAGACAGTTTGGCGTTGGCCTGATTCAGGCCCTTCTCCTGGAAGTCACCGCCCAGGTTCATGCCCTCTGCATGGATAAAGGTCACGTCGTTGATGCCGATGAAACCCATCACCTGGCGCAGGTACGGTTCCTGGTGATCCGCCGGGCCACCGGCATACACACCACCGCGAGCAGTCAGGACAAAGGCGCGCTTGCCGCCGAGCAGCCCCTGCGGACCGGTTTCGGTGTACTTGAAGGTCACCCCGGCGCGCAGCACATGGTCAAGCCAGGCCTTGAGCGTGCTCGGGATCGCAAAGTTGTACATCGGTGCAGCCATCACCAGCACGTCGGCGGCGAGCAGCTCATCAGTCAATTGGTTGGAGCGGTCCAGGGACGCCTGTTCGCTGTCGTTGCGCTGTTCGGCGGGCTTCATCCAGCCACCGAGCAAGTTGGCGTCCAGATGCGGCACCGGGTTCGCGGCGAGGTCACGCACGGTGATCTGATCGGCAGGGTGCGCGGCTTTCCACTGAGCGATGAAGGTCTGGGTCAGTTGACGGGAAACCGAGTCTTGCTGGCGGGCACTGCTTTCGATGATCAGAACGCGGGACATGGTGTGTAGCCTCCATCCGAATATGTTGTAAGTCGATGGAGTGAAGGTTAAACAGAGTCGAATCGATGAAAAAGCGCAAATATCCGCTGTAACCCATCGATAAATTCGTTTATAAGCTAGACCCATATCCCCTGTGGGAGCGAGCCTGCTCGCGAAAGCGGAATGTCAGTCACATCATCTCTGGATGACACTCCGTCTTCGCGAGCAGGCTCGCTCCACAGGGAAATAGCGTTATTTCGGGGTGCAGGTCAGTTTGATGCGCAGCTTGATGATCTCGCGGGTGAACTTGGCCGTGGCGTTTTTATGCTTGCCCGCCGGCACATCGATGCTGCGCGTGCGCGGTGCTTCCGGGCCGTTGCTGAACACCGCACGGCAGGTCGCGTCGACATCACCGTAATTGGCCACACGGATCGAGCCGATGTCATTGTCCGTGTCGTACGTCTCGTAGTCGATCTTCATGCCGTTGAGATCCTTTTGCACATCGATCGGATAGGCAAACGCGGTCAACGGCAGCAGCGCCAGCACCACACAACAGAATTTTTTCATTCGGCAGTCTCCATGAGGGACGGCCAGCTTAGGACAAGAGGAGCTATTGATGAAAGCGCCCCGCGTGACCCTTGATCAATGGCGAACGTTGCAGGCCGTGGTCGACCACGGCGGATTCGCCCAGGCCGCCGAGGCCCTGCACCGCTCGCAATCGTCGGTGAGCTACACCGTCGCCCGCATGCAGGATCAGCTCGGCGTGCCGTTGCTGCGCATCGACGGGCGCAAAGCCGTGCTCACCGAGGCCGGCGGGGTATTGCTGCGCCGTTCGCGGCAATTGGTCAAACAGGCCAGCCAACTCGAAGACCTTGCCCATCACATGGAGCAAGGCTGGGAAGCGGAAGTGCGGCTGGTGGTCGATGCGGCCTACCCGAGCGCGCGGATCGTCCGCGCCCTGACCGCGTTCATGCCGCAGAGTCGCGGCTGCCGCGTGCGTCTGCGCGAGGAAGTGTTGTCGGGGGTCGAAGAAGTGCTGCTCGAAGGCGTGGCGGATCTGGCGATCACCGGCCTGAGCATTCCCGGTTACCTCGGTGCGGAATTGAGTGATGTCGAATTCGTTGCCGTCGCCCACCCTGACCACCCGCTGCATCGGCTCAACCGCGAACTGAGCTTTCAGGATCTGGAAACCCAGATGCAAGTGGTGATCCGCGACTCCGGCCGCCAGCAGCCGCGCGATGTCGGCTGGCTCGGCGCCGAGCAGCGCTGGACCGTCGGCAGCCTCGCCACCGCCGCGACCTTTGTCAGCAGCGGCCTGGGATTTGCCTGGCTACCGCGGCACATGATCGACCGCGAATTGAAGGATGGTTCGCTCAAGCTGCTACCGTTGGATCGGGGCGGCAGCCGCAATTCGAGCTTCTATCTGTATTCGAACAAGGACAAACCCCTGGGCCCGGCCACGCAGATCCTCATCGAACTGCTGCGCACCTTCGACACCTTGCCGCTGGACGCACCGTTTGCCGCACCTGAACAAGCCTGACACGGAGTTCACCGATGGCGTATTTCGAGCACGAAGGTTGCAACCTGCATTACGAGGAATATGGCCACGGTGCGCCGTTGCTGCTGGTCCACGGGCTCGGCTCGAGCACCCTGGACTGGGAAATGCAGATCCCCGCGCTGGCCGCGCACTTCCGGGTGATCGTCCCGGACATTCGCGGCCACGGGCGCTCGGACAAACCCCGCGAGCGCTACAGCATCGCCGGGTTCAGCGCCGACCTGCTGGCCTTGATCGAACACCTGCGCCTCGGCCCGGTGCACTACGTCGGGCTGTCGATGGGCGGGATGATCGGTTTTCAGCTGGCTGTCGATCAGCCGCAAGCGCTCAAGAGCCTGACCATCGTCAATAGCGCGCCACAGGTCAAATTGCGCAGCCGCGATGATTATTGGCAGTGGTTCAAACGCTGGAGCCTGATGCGCCTGCTCAGCCTGGAAACCATCGGCAAAGCCCTCGGCAGCAAACTTTTTCCCAAGCCGGAACAGGCCGATCTGCGACGGAAAATGGCCGAACGCTGGGCAAAAAACGACAAACGTGCTTATCTCGCCAGCTTCGATGCGATCGTGGGCTGGGGCGTTCAGGAACGACTTTCCCGGGTGTCCTGTCCAACGCTCGTCATCAGCGCCGACCGTGACTACACACCGGTGGCGTTAAAGGAAACCTATGTAAAACTGCTGCCGGATGCGCGGCTGGTGGTCATTGACGACTCGCGCCATGCCACCCCGCTCGATCAACCCGAACGCTTCAATCACACGCTGCTGGATTTTCTCGCCACAGCCGACCTTCACTCTCAGGATCACTGACCCATGCTGAAAAAACTCGCCCTCGCCGCCGGCTCCGTACTGTTTGCCGCCAACCTGATGGCTGCTACCCCGGCCAAGGCGCCTCACGTGCTGCTGGACACCACCAACGGCCAGATCGAAATCGAACTGGACCCGGTCAAGGCACCGATCAGCACGAAGAACTTCCTTGAATACGTCGACAGCGGCTTCTACAACAACACCATTTTCCACCGCGTGATCCCGGGCTTCATGGCTCAGGGCGGCGGCTTCACCCAGCAGATGCAACAGAAAGAAACCAAGGCGCCGATCAAGAACGAGGCCAGCAATGGCCTGCACAACGTTCGTGGCACCCTGTCGATGGCGCGTACTTCCAACCCTGATTCGGCGACCAGCCAGTTCTTCATCAACGTTGCCGACAACGCATTCCTCGATCCGGGCCGTGACGCTGGTTACGCGGTGTTCGCCAAAGTGGTCAAGGGCATGGATGTCGTGGACATCATCGTCAACTCGCAGACCACCACCAAACAAGGCATGCAGAACGTGCCTGTCGACCCTGTGATCATCAAGTCGGCCAAGCGCATCGACTGAGTTTCGCCGGGCATATCGAGCGGCGTGGGGCTGAGCCTGCACCGCTCGCACTGATAAAAGGAGAGCCCGGATTCCGGGCGTTTATCTGATGCTCTATCGCCGTTTCGAACAACTGATCGATATCTTCCGCGACGCCCCGACGGCATCACCGCCGGACCGCGTCTGGCCCTTCTACGTCTATTACCTGAAGCAGGTCTGGCCGAGTTTCGCTGCCCTGCTCGTCATCGGCCTGTTTGCCTCATTGATCGAAGTAGCGCTGTTCAGCTACCTGAGCCGCATCATCGACCTGGCGCAAGGCACGCCCAACCCGAATTTCTTCAGCGACCACGCCCTCGAATTGACCTGGATGCTGGTGGTCGCTCTGGTGCTGCGACCGATCTTCTTTGCCCTGCACGACCTGCTGGTGCATCAGACCCTGAGCCCGGGCATGACCAGCATGATCCGCTGGCAGAACCACAGCTACGTGCTCAAGCAGAGCCTGAATTTCTTCCAGAACGACTTCGCCGGGCGCATCGCCCAGCGCATCATGCAGACCGGCAACTCGCTGCGCGATTCTGCCGTGCAAGCGGTCGACGCGCTGTGGCACGTGGTGATCTATGCGATCAGCTCGCTGGTGCTGTTCGCCGAGGCCGACTGGCGCCTGATGATCCCGTTGCTGACCTGGATCGTTGCCTACATCGGCGCGCTGTATTACTTCGTGCCACGGGTGAAGGAGCGCTCGGTGGAAGCCTCCGACGCGCGCTCGAAACTGATGGGCCGTATCGTCGACGGCTACACCAACATCGCCACGCTGAAATTGTTTGCCCACACCAATTTCGAACAGCACTACGCCAAGGAAGCCATCGAAGAACAGACCGTCAAAGCGCAGATGGCCGGTCGCGTGGTGACCAGCATGGACGTGGCGATCACCACCATGAACGGCCTGCTGATCGTCGGCACCACGGCGCTGGCGTTGTGGCTGTGGACGCAGTCGCTGATTACCGTCGGCGCGATTGCCCTGGCCACCGGCCTGGTGATTCGTATCGTCAACATGTCCGGCTGGATCATGTGGGTAGTCACCGGCATTTTCGAAAACATCGGCATGGTCCAGGACGGTCTGCGCACCATCTCGCAACCGGTCAGCGTCACCGACCGCGAGCAGGCCAAACCGCTGGCCGTGGCCTCGGGCGAAGTGCGTTTCGAGCACGTGGATTTTCACTACGGCAAGAAGAGAGGCATCATCGGCGACCTCAATCTGACGATAAAACCGGGGGAGAAAATCGGCTTGATCGGCCCGTCCGGCGCCGGCAAATCAACCTTGGTCAACCTGTTGCTGCGCCTGTACGACGTCGAGGGCGGGCGCATCCTGATCGACGGGCAGAACATCGCCGAAGTCGGCCAGGAAAGCCTGCGTGCGCGGATCGGCATGATCACCCAGGACACCTCGCTGTTGCACCGCTCTATCCGCGACAACTTGCTCTACGGCAAACCCGACGCCACCGACGCCGAACTGTGGGAGGCGGTGCACAAGGCTCGCGCCGATGAGTTCATTCCACTGCTGTCCGACGCTGAAGGCCGCAGCGGTTTCGATGCGCATGTCGGCGAGCGCGGGGTGAAATTGTCGGGCGGTCAGCGCCAGCGCATCGCGATTGCGCGGGTGCTGCTCAAGGACGCGCCGATCCTGATCATGGACGAAGCGACCTCGGCACTGGATTCGGAAGTCGAAGCAGCGATTCAGGAAAGCCTCGAGACCTTGATGCAGGGCAAAACCGTGATCGCCATCGCCCACCGTCTCTCGACCATCGCGCGCATGGATCGCCTGGTGGTGCTGGAAAACGGCAAGATCGCCGAGAGCGGCACCCATGCCGAACTGCTCGCCCATCGTGGCCTGTATGCACGGTTGTGGGCGCACCAGACCGGAGGCTTTGTCGGCATCGACTGATCGCGCGATATGATCGTTCCCACGCTCCGCGTGGGAATGCCTCAAGGGACGCTCCGCGTCCAGTGACGCGGAGCGTCACGGCCTGCATTCCCACGCAGAGAGTGGGAACGATCATGGTCAGGTTTGGCGATAAGGCAACGCGGTGCGGGCCTCTTCGGCATAGGCCAGAACCCCGGCGCGCTCCTGCTGGAGAAAATCCTTCACCGCTGCTTTCAACCCCGGATGGCGCAGGTAATGCCAGGAATGGGTGATCACCGGTTCAAAGCCGCGAATCAACTTGTGCTCGCCCTGCGCCCCGGCATCGAAACGCTGGATGCCTTGGGCAATCGCGTAATCCATGCCCTGATAAAAACACGTCTCGAAATGCAGCCGATCAAACTCGGCCAGGCAGCCCCAATAACGCCCGTAGAAACTATCGCCACCGACCAGACTGAACGCCATCGCCACCGGCCGGGAGCCCTGTTTGGCCAAGACCACGCGAATCGCTTCGGGCATGCGTTCGGCCAGCAGGCTGAAGAACTCGCGCGTCAGATACGGCGCCTGACGCCGCACCGCATAAGTGTTGGCATAGCAGGCGTAGACGAAATCCCACTGCGCCTCGCCCAGCTCTCGCCCCTCCAGCCACTCGAACTCGAAGCCCTGCCCCGCCACCTGCTCGCGTTCCTTGCGCATCTGCTTGCGCTTGCGCGAACTGAGGGCGTCGAGAAAATCCTGAAAGTCGCGGTAACCACGGTTCTGCCAGTGATATTGACAGCCGATGCGCTGCAGCCAGCCCGGCTGCTCGGCCATCGCCGCATCGGTAAACGGATTGGTGAAGTTGATGTGCGCGCTGGACAGTTCTTCGATCTGCAAATAGCCGGGCAGGCTTTTCAGCAGTTCGAAACCGTCCTCCACTGTTGCCGCCAGCAAGCGCGGGCCGCTGACCGGACTGAAGGGCACGGCGGTCAGGAGTTTGGGGTAGTAATCGATGCCGGCGCGGGCGCAGGCGTCGGCCCAGCCATGGTCGAACACGTACTCGCCGTACGAATGCCACTTGCGATAACTGGGCAGTGCGGCGATCAGTCGATCATCTTCGATGTGCAGTAAATGTTCGGGCTGCCAGCCTGTATGCGGGCCGACACTGCCGCTGTCTTCCAGCGCGCTGAGGAAGGCGTGGCGCAGGAACGGCTGGTTGTCCGGCACCAGCGCATCCCAGCTTGCCGGGGCGATTTCTGACAGGTCTTGCAGGCGTTGCAACGGCATTCACTGGCACTCCACAGCTTGGCGACAAAGCCCGGCGAGTATCGCTGATCGCGACCCCGTTGCACACGCTCAATCGGCCGACAGCGCTCTAACTCGATAGTTCACGCCTGATACGCATCGTCATCAACCTGCCATCACTGTGCCACCGCTCTGTCATAAACCATCGCGATACTGGCGCCTGTTTTTAGAGCGCCGGGTTCTAACCCGGACACAGTTTTCCGGCCTTCAGGCCGGTTGTGCCCAGGATGGTTCAGCCATCCCCTTCATCTTCGGAGATTGCTATGCGTCTTGCTTCCACGAAAACTGCAGCGGCCCTGTGCGGCGGCTTGTTGCTGGCCATGAGCGTTCCGGCCAGTGCTGCAGTCGACGCCAAACTGCTCGACATGCTCAAGGCCAACGGGTCGATTTCCCAGGCGCAGTACATCGAGCTGCAAACAGAACTGGCCAAGGATCAGAAGGCTCAGCAAATCGCCCAACAGGCGCAGCAGGAAACCAACGAACAAGTGGCGGCGGTCGCGAAGAAGACCAACGAACAGAGCCTGTTCGATCAGAAACTGGCCTGGGCGGCCAAGACCCAGTTCAAGGGCGACGTCCGTATCCGTCAGGAAACCATCAAGATCGACGGCGAGCCGAACAACGGCGGCCGCGACAAGGACCGCCAGCGCATCCGTGCGCGTCTGGGCGCCTATACCGAGATCAACCCGCAAGTCGACACCGGCATCCGTATCGCCACCGGCGGCGGTGACGACGCGCGCTCGACCAACCAGGATCAGGACAACTACTTCGACAAGAAGCAGATCTGGCTCGACCTCGGCTACATCGACTATCACCCGGATCAGATCAAGAACCTGCACGTGATCGGCGGCAAGATGCTGCAACCATGGGTAAGCATGGGCGACGTGATCTGGGACAGCGACATCAACCCGGAAGGTCTGGCCGTTACCTACAAATACCCACTGGGCGGCAGCGCCGAACTGTTCGGCAGCCTGGGTAACTACAACCTCAAGGACAACGTTGACGGCGACGGCGTGCAATTCCGCCACGACCTGCGCCTGACCGCTGGCCAGTTGGGCAGCCGTTTCAACATCACTGACAACCTGAAGATGACCGTCGGCGGCAGCGTCTACGCTTACCAGAATGACGATGACAGCCGCTGCACCGGCACCTCGACGCCGTGCGCCCTGGCAGTCAACGGCAACTCGGCGAACAACGAATTCCGTCTGTATGAAGGGTTCAGCCAGATCGACATCGGCGGCCTGCCAATGCCACTGTCGTTCTACGGCCAGTACGTGAAGAACAACGATGCCGTGACCGATCAGGACACCGCATGGTTGCTCGGCGCCAAGTCGAAAGTGTTCGGCTTCAACCTCGACTACAACTATCGCGACGTGCAGCGCAACGCCGTGGTCGGCGCCTTTACCGACTCCGACTTCGCCAACGGCACCACCGGTTCGCGCGGGCACAAGTTCAAGGTCGGTTACGACATCGACAAGAACTTCGCCGTCGGCGCCACGTACTTCCTGACCAAGGCCGACTTCGCCAGCCGCAGCCAGCGCGATGCAGATGCCAACACCCTGCAGCTGGATGCTGAAGCGAAGTTCTAACAAAGTAATAGCCCGGTGCGGGCGGGACGATCCCCATCATCCGTTCGTTTCACCCGCACCGGGTTATTTCTGCAGGATGCAAAAACCCCCTGTAGGAGCTGCCGAAGGCTGCGATCTTTTGATCTTGATCCTGAAAACAAGATCAAAAGATCGCAGCCTCGTTTCACTCGACAGCTCCTACAGGGGGTTGTCTTTTCGTCGTTGCTCGGCCAGACGCTCAGCCAGCGCATCGACGTTCTCATCCGGTTTGTCCGGCAGCGCCTTCAGGGTTGCCTGCATCACGCGCATCTGCCGCATGAAGCGCCGGCAGTTGCGGCAGAACAACAGGTGATGACGCACCATCAGCGTCTCGCGAAAGCTCAGTTGGCCATCGAGATAATCGCTGGATCGTGCCACTTGCTCCTTGCAGGTCAACATTCTCCTGTCTCCTCAAAATGTTCCACGGTCGCGAAGACCTTCAAGCGTGCCCGGTGCAGCAGCACGCGGACATTGGAGAGCGAGATCTCCAGAAGATTACAGATCTCTTCCAGCTCCAGGCCCTGGCGCTCGCGCAACAGCAGGACACTGCTCTGCAACTCGGACAGACTCAGCAACGTGTGTTCGAGGCATTCGCGCAGTTCGTTTTCGGTGAGCAGCGCCTCTGGGGTGTCCTGATGCCAGGCAAATGGCGCGACCAGCCAGTGACCGTCGCTCGAGGAAAATCGATCGTCACCGATGGTGCCGTGAGGTGATGGCAGGTCGTCGAGCAGGACTTCCCGGCGATTGAGCTTGTAGCGACTCTTGGCCGAATTGGCGGTGATGGTCAGCAACCAGGTCTTGAGGCTGGACCGGCCTTCGAAACTGGCTAGATGACGCACCACCGACAGCCAGGCATCCTGCACCACTTCCTCGACATGACGCTGGCCGACAATCGCGTAAGCCACCGCGCGCATGGCGCTCTGATATGTGGTGACCAGTTCCTTGAAAGCCTTTTGCTCCCCCGCCAGCAGGCGCGTGAGCAGTTGGGTGTCGTCAGCCGCCATCCATCAATCCCCTTGTCCGGACTTCGAAAATGAACGCGGCAGGTGTTGACCTGCCGCGACGTCCGAAAAATTACAGCGTTTCAATCGCTTCGGATGTAGGAAAGATCGACGCGATTAAGGGGAAATTAACCTGTTTCAGCGCTTGCGCAGCAACACGCTACCAATCGAGTAACCGGCACCGAAGGAGCTGAGCACCGCCAGCGAACCCGAGGCCAGATCATCCTGGTATTTGTGGAAGGCAATGACCGAACCGGCCGAGCTGGTGTTGGCGTAGCTGTCGAGAATCACCGGCGCTTCTTCTTCGGTGGCTTCGCGGCCGAGCAGCTTGCGCACGATCAGGTGGTTCATGCTCAGGTTGGCCTGATGCAGCCAGAATCGCTTCACGTCGCCGACGTTGAGCTGGTTCTCTTCCAGGTGCTCGCCGATCAGTTCGGCGACCATCGGGCAGACATCCTTGAACACCTTGCGGCCTTCCTGCACGAACAGCTTGTCGCGGGCACCGATGCCCTCTTCCGCCGCTCGGTTGAGGAAGCCGAAGTTGTTGCGGATGTTGTTGGAGAACTTGGTCAGCAGTTTGGTGCTGACCACGTCGAACTGGTACTCGGAGGTCGCCAGATCCGCGCGTTCGATGATCACCGCAGTCGCGGCATCGCCGAAGATGAAATGGCTGTCGCGATCACGGAAGTTCAGGTGCCCGGTGCAGACTTCCGGGTTGACCATCAGGATCGCCCGCGCCTGGCCCAGTTGCACGCTGTTGGCGGCGGCCTGGATGCCGAATGTGGCGGAAGAACACGCCACGTTCATGTCGAAACCGAAACCTTCAATGCCCAGCGCTTCCTGGACTTCGATGGCGATGGCCGGGTAAGCGCGTTGCAGGTTGGAGCAGGCGACGATCACGCCGTCGATGTCGGCGGCGGTTTTGCCGGCTCGTTGCAGGGCTTGTTCGGCAGCGCCAACGGCCATCTGGCAGAGCACCGACCATTCATCGTTGGAACGCTCGGGCAGGCGCGGGGCCATGCGTTGCGGATCGAGGATGCCGTCCTTGTCCATGACAAAGCGGCTCTTGATGCCCGAGGCCTTTTCGATGAACGCGGCGCTGGATTCGGTCAGGGCCTGGACTTCACCGCTGGCAATGGCCTCGGCGTTATCGGCGTTGAACTGGGCGACGTAGGTATTGAAAGACTGCACCAGCTCTTCGTTGGAGATGCTGTTGGCCGGTGTGTACAGGCCGGTGCCGCTGATGACGACGTTATGCATGGTCGTTTCTCTAATCTGTTCAGGCAGAAAGTGCTGGAACCGTCGTACCAACACGCAAAGGGTCTATTCCCATCCGGGGGACGCAAACCTGGCATCGTTTTATTCCGCAGCGCGACACGGCCGAAGGCTCTGGGTCGCGAAACGGCGGGTTATGGTGGCGAAGTTTGCCATAAACCCGAGGTTTTGGCGCCTTTCTCCTGCTCAACTCGATCCCTGCAGGAGCTGCCGAAGGCTGCGATCTTTTGATGATCGTTCCCACGCTCCGCGTGGGAACGCAGCCCGTGACGCTCCGCGTCACTGGACGCGGAGCGTCCCCAGAGGCATTCCCACGCAGAGCGTGGGAACGATCGATGAACCGAGCTCGCAGGTTTTGGGGCGGCTTCGCCACCCAACGGGGATAAATCCCCTCGCCACAAAGACCGCTTCCTCAGGGGGATTGTGTATGGCTGCAGGTCAGGGCTCGACCTGGCTCCACTGTTTGCTCAGGCGCTTGTCGGAGATCGGCACTTTGGTGCCCAACTGTTGAGCGAACAGCGACACGCGGTATTCCTCCAGCCACCAGCGGTACAACTCCAGCTGCGGATCACGCTTGCCTTCCTGCGCATGCTTGGCCGCGCGGGCCTGGTATTGCGCCCACAGGCCAGCGAGTTCGCCGCTCCAGACCCGATCCTTCTGCACCTGTGCGCCGAGTTTCTCGAAACGCTGCTCGACCGCTTTCAGATAACGCGGCAACTCCTTGAGCCACTGCATCGGCGTTTCGCGGACGAAACCCGGATAGACCAGATTGCCGATCTGCTGCTTGATGTCGTTGAGTGCCACCGCTTGCGCCAGATCGATCTTGCCCTTGAAGCGTTTTTGCAGACCGTGCCAGATCTTGAGGATTTCCAGCGTCAGCCGCGCGACTCGCTCCGCGTGCTCGGTCCAGTTGCCGCGTTTGCGTTCGGCCAATGCCGCCAATCCGGCGCCATCGCGGGGCAACGGGTCTTCACCTTCGAGAATGCAGCTGTCGAGGCTGGCCAACAGAATGTCTTCAACCAGCGCATCGACGCGGCCCAGTTCGCGATACAGCAAGCCCAATTCAGTCTGCCCGGGCAACTTGCCCCGCAGGAATTTCGCCGGCTCGGCCAGTTGCTGCATCAGCAAACGCTGCAAGGCGCGCCGGTGCTGGAACTCGGCTTCGGCCGGGGTCGAGAAGCGCCCTTCCTTGACCGTGCCGCCCTCTTCCACCAGCGCCGGGTACACGGTCATCGACAGCCCGGCGATCTTCTGCTGGGTCTTTTCCGCCACCGGCGCAAAGACTTTTGCCTCCACCGGTTGCTGACTTTGCGCACTCTGCGGCACTGCCAGCGCGGCCTGGCTGGCTTCGGCGAAGCGTGCAGTCAACTCAGCCAGATCGCGGCCTTCGCCAAGGAACTTGCCCTGGCCATCGACGATTTCCAGGTTCATGCGCAGATGGCTCTCAACCTGCTGCGCCGCTTCTGCCCACGCTTCATCGCTGACCCGCGCGCCGGTCATGCGCAGCAGCTCGCGACCGAGCGCTTGCGGCAGCGAACCTTCGGCGAAAGTCATGCGCTGCAACGCGGCCTTGATGAAGTCCGGCACTGGCACGAAGTTCTTGCGCAGGGCTTTCGGCAGGTTGCGCACCAGGGCTATGCATTTGGCCTCAATCAAGCCCGGCACCAGCCATTCCAGACGCTCCGGCGGCAACATCGGCAGCAACGGCGCCGGCACCCGCAAGGTCACGCCGTCGCGCGGGTGATTGGGCTCGAAATGATAAGTCAGCGCCAGTTCCAGATCGCCAATGTGCAACGTATCCGGGTAATCACGGGCGGTGACTTCGCTGGCCTCGCGGGCCAACACGTCTTCTTCGCGCATGATCAGCAGTTGCGGGTCTTTCTGGCTGTTGACCTTGTACCAACTGTCGAAGGTCGCGGTCTGGTGGATCTCCGCCGGCAGACGTGCATCGTAGAAGGCGTACAAGGTTTCTTCGTCGGCGAGAATATCGCGACGGCGAGCCTTGGCCTCCAGTTCGTCGAGCTGCTCGAGCAGTTTCTGATTGGCGCTCAGGCATTTGGCCCGCGACTGAATCTCGCCGCGCACCAAGCCTTCGCGGATAAACAGCTCACGGGATACCACCGGATCGACCGGGCCGTAATGCACCGGGCGACGACCGACGACGATCAGGCCGAACAGGGTGATCTGCTCGTAGGCGACGACCTGACCGCGCTTCTTTTCCCAGTGCGGCTCGAAGTGGTTCTTCTTGATCAGGTGCCCGGCCAGCGGCTCGATCCAGTCTGCATCGATCTTGGCGACCATGCGCGCGTAAAGCTTGGTGGTTTCCACCAGTTCGGCGGTCATCAGCCACTGCGGGCGCTTCTTGCCGATGCCCGACGACGGATGAATCCAGAAGCGCCGCTGCCGCGCGCCGAGGTAATCGCCGTCTTCGGTTTTCTGGCCGATCTGGCTGAGCAAGCCGACCAGCACCGCTTTGTGCAGCTTCGGATAATCCGCCGGCTCTTTGTTCAGGCTCAGCTGCATGTCGCGGCAGATCAGGCTCAACTGGCGATGAGAGTCACGCCACTCGCGCAAGCGCAGGTAATTGAGGAAATTCTTCCGGCACCAATTGCGCAGCGGATTGGCGGTCAGCGCCTGGCGCTGTTCTTCAAAACCACGCCACAGATTGACCAGGCCGGCGAAGTCGGAATCCGGATCCTTCCATTGCGCATGGGCCTGATCCGCCGCTTGCTGACGCTCCGGTGGACGCTCGCGCGGGTCCTGAATCGACATGGCGCTGGCGACGATCAGCACTTCCTGCAGACTGCCAAGCCTGGCCGCTTCCAGCAGCATGCGGCCCATGCGCGGGTCGACCGGCAAGCGCGCCAACTGTCGACCGAGCGGCGTCAGCTGACTGTTGCGATCCACTGCCGAAAGCTCTTGCAGCAGGTTGAAACCGTCGCTGATCGCCTTGCCGTCCGGCGGTTCGATAAACGGGAACGCGGTGATTTCGCCGAGGCGCAGATGGAGCATCTGCAAAATTACGGCGGCGAGGTTGGTGCGCAGAATTTCCGGATCGGTAAATTCCGGGCGGCCGAGGAAATCCTCTTCGCTGTACAAACGCACGCAGATGCCCGGCTCGACCCGCCCGCAACGACCTTTACGCTGATTGGCGCTGGCCTGGGAAATCGCTTCGATCGGCAAGCGCTGCACCTTGGCCCGATAGCTGTAGCGACTGATGCGCGCGGTGCCGCTGTCGATCACATAGCGAATGCCCGGTACGGTCAACGAGGTTTCGGCGACGTTGGTCGCCAGCACCACACGACGGCCCGGGTGCGACTGGAAGATGCGCTGTTGTTCAGCCGGCGACAGGCGCGCGTACAGCGGCAGGATTTCAGTGTGCTTGAGCTGGGCCTTGCGCAGCATGTCGGCAGCATCGCGAATCTCGCGCTCGCCGGGCAAAAACACCAGTACGTCACCGGGACTGCGCCGTTCGCTGCGCTCGTAGGCGGCGATTTCGTCGAGGGTGGCGAGAATCGCCTGATCGACGGTCAGGTCATCCTCGACCCGGTTGCCCTCCTCGTCCTGCTCAAGCGTCAGCGGCCGGTACCAGGTTTCCACCGGGAAAGTACGCCCCGACACTTCGACGATCGGCGCGTCATCGAAGTGCTTGGAGAAGCGCTCCAGATCGATGGTCGCCGACGTGATGATGACCTTCAGGTCGGGACGGCGTGGCAGCAGGGTTTTCAGGTAACCGAGGAGGAAATCGATGTTGAGGCTGCGTTCGTGGGCTTCGTCGACGATGATCGTGTCGTAGCGTTCCAGATAACGGTCGTTCTGGGTTTCCGCCAGCAGAATGCCGTCGGTCATCAGTTTGATCAGGGTGTTGGCATCGCTTTGATCTTCGAAACGCACCTGATAGCCGACCAGCGCTCCAAGCGGCGTGCCGAGTTCTTCGGCGACACGGCTGGCGACACTGCGCGCGGCGATCCGACGCGGCTGGGTATGGCCGATCAGACCGTGCTGGCCGCGACCGATTTCCAGACAGATCTTCGGCAACTGGGTGGTTTTACCCGAGCCGGTTTCGCCGGCGATGATCAGCACCTGATGTTGCTCCAGGGCCTTTTTGATCTCGTCGCGCTTGGCCGCGATCGGCAAACTGTCGTCGTAACGAATCACCGGCAGGCTCGCGCGACGCGCCAGCACCTGATCACAGGACGCCTGCATCCGCACCACCCACTGGGCCAGTTTGGCTTCGTCGGGTTTCTTGCGCAGCTCAAGCAACTGCCGCCGCAGCCGGTGACGGTCGGCGAGCATGGCGTGATCGAGGTTTTTCAGCAGTTTGTCGATGGAGGGCGATTCGTCGGTCATCGGGTAGGCAATTCGGTCGTCTATTTATGCAGGGGGCGGATTGTCGCAGATTTGCGGCACCGAACACGACTGTGAGGTGCTCTTGTGGCGAGGGGATTTATCCCCGATCGGCTGCGCAGCAGTCGCCGACTGGATATCAACGTCGATCTGAAGCGTCTTAGTTGAATGGTTTTGGGGGTGCTTCGCACCCCATCGGGGATAAATCCCCTCGCCACAATGTATTCAGGGGGATTTATTCGTTATCGCGGCCCTTGCGCCGGTATGGGAAGACATCGATGACCTTCCCCGCCCGAATCGCCTCCTGCAAGCCCTTCCAGTAATCGGCGTTGTACAACTCGCCATGCAATTGATCGAACAATTTCCGCTGCCCGGCATCGGCAAACAGGAACGGCGGAAACTCTTCGGGAAACACGTCCAGCGGTCCGATCGAGTACCACGGCTCGGAGGCCATTTCGTCCTCCGGCGTGCGCGGTTGCGGGATGTGGCGGAAGTTGGCTTCGGTCAGGAAGCAGATTTCGTCGTAGTCGTAAAACACCACGCGCCCGTGACGGGTGACGCCGAAGTTTTTCAGCAGCATGTCGCCGGGAAAAATATTCGCCGCCGCCAATTGCTTGATCGCCAGACCGTAATCTTCCAGCGCTTCGCGCACTTGCGCGTCGTTGGCGTTTTCCAGATACAGGTTGAGCGGAGTCATCCGCCGCTCGGTCCAGCAGTGGCGGATCAGCACGGTTTCGCCTTCGACCGAAACCGTCGACGGCGCGACCTCTAGCAGTTCCTCCAGACACGCCGGATCGAACTTGCTCAGAGGAAAACGAAAGTCGGCAAATTCCTGGGTATCGGCCATGCGCCCGACCCGATCGACGCTTTTCACCAGCCGATACTTTTCGATCACCGTGGCGCGGTCGACGTTTTTCGACGGCGAAAAGCGGTCCTTGATGATTTTGAATACGGTGTTGAAACCCGGCAGGGTAAACACGCTCATGACCATGCCGCGCACGCCCGGGGCCATGATGAACTGATCGTCGGTGTTGGCCAGGTGATTGATCAGCGCGCGGTAGAACTCCGACTTGCCGTGCTTGTAGAAGCCGATCGAGGTGTACAGCTCGGCGATGTGCTTGCCCGGCAGAATGCGTCGCAGAAAACCGATGAACTCCGCCGGCACCGGTACATCGACCATGAAATACGAACGGGTGAAAGAGAAGATTATCGACACATCGGCTTCGTCGGTGATCAACGCATCGATCTGAATGCCCCGACCTTCGCGGTGCAACAGCGGAATCACCAACGGCCACTGCTCATCGCGGGTGTAAATGCGCCCGACCAGATACGCGCCTTTATTGCGGTAGAGCACCGAGGAAAATAGCTCGACGCTCAGCTCCGGGTCCTTGCACACCCAGTCCGGCAGATTCTCGCGCAGTTGTGCTTCGAGCCGCAGCAGGTCGCCAGGCAGATCGGCGTAATCTTCGCTGAAGCGGTAGTCGGCGAAGATGCTGGCGAGCATCCCGGACAGTTGGCCCTGCGGCTTATAGGTGCGGGTTTGCGCGGCGCGGGCGCGGCGCAGGCTCGGGCGCGTGGTGTGGATGAACATGCAGCCGTCGCTGATCAGGTCGTGGCTGAACAGCCCGCAGAAAATCGAGTTGTACCAGGTTTCGGACAGCTCATCGTCGAAGCGCAGGTCGATGACACTGATATAGGCGCTTTTCACCAGCGGCCAGCAGCTGACGTTCATCAGGGTCTCTTCGTCGAAATACTCGCGCAGGCGAACGACGGTTTCGCCAACCTTTTCTTCGTACAGACTGATCCGCGCCGCCGACGCGGCCTGGGCTTCTTGCCAGCGCGCCTGTTCGAAGCGTTCCCGCGCACCATCGGTGATGCGGCGAAAATGCTCGCGGTAATCGTCGAAGCCGGCGAGGATCATCCGGGCGATCTCGGTGGCTGGCCATTGCTGCGACATAAATGAAACCTCGGCGGGAATTCGGTTGGTCTGAGCTTAGTCACGGAAGCGCTCGCAGGAAAAGCGCAATTTCTGCCAAAACCGATACAGCGCTGACCGTTGACGGTGTTTCTCGCGCAGGTTAATCCCAAGGCAGAATTAAAAGCCCGAATAGCGGTTGCCATGATCCGGACGCTCGGCAACACTCTCGTCCCGATCAAGGAAGGAGCCCGCCGTGAGCCCTGTCGATATTTTCCGTATGTTGTCGCTGGCCGCTATCTGGGGCGCGAGTTTTCTGTTCATGCGCATCATTGCCCCGGTGATCGGCACGATCCCGACCGGGTTCTTTCGCGTGTCGATCGCGGCTGCCGGGCTGCTGGTGATCCTTGGGCTGATGCGCATCAGCTGGGATTTCAAGGGCAAGCTGAAGACCGTGATGCTGCTGGGCGTAATCAACTCGGGGATTCCGGCGACGCTGTATTCGGTGGCGGCGCAAGTATTGCCGGCCGGCTACTCGGCGATCTTCAATGCCACCACGCCACTGATGGGCGTGCTGATTGGCGGCCTGTTTTTCGGCGAAAAACTCACAGCGGCCAAGCTCAGCGGCGTGTTCCTCGGTCTGTTCGGCGTCGGTGTGCTGACGCGTGCCGGTCCCGTAGCCTTCGATCTGCAACTGCTGATGGGCGCGGTCGCCTGCCTGCTGGCGACCACTTGCTACGGCTTTGCCGGATTCCTCGCACGGCGCTGGCTGGATCAGGCCGGTGGGCTGGACAGCCGTTTGTCGGCACTGGGCAGCATGCTCGGGGCGACGTTGTTTTTGCTGCCGCTGTTCGCCTACAGCACCATCACCGCGCCGCCGGTCAGCTGGGGCGGCTGGCAGGTCTGGCTGTCACTGCTCGGCCTGGGCCTGGGTTGCACGGCGTTTGCCTACATCATCTATTTCCGCCTGCTCAGCTCGATCGGCCCGGTGAAATCGATGACCGTGACCTTCATGATCCCGCCGTTCGGCGTGTTGTGGGGGGCGTTGTTGCTGGATGAGCCGTTGTCGATGGCGCACATTTACGGCGGGGTGCTGATTGCGGCGGCGTTGTGGCTGGTGTTGAAGCCGGCGGTGGTGAAGCCTGCAAAGATGTCAGTCCGTTAGATTTTCTGCCGCAGATATTCGCGAGCAGGCTCACTCCCACAGAAAAATACATTCCAATGTGGGAGCGAGCCTGCTCGCGAAAGGCGGCGCAACAAGCGCCACCTGCCTATCGGCTATCCGGTTTTACGGAACACAAATACCAACCCGACAATAATCAGCAGCATTCCCAACACGCTCAACGCCGCCAGCCGATTGCCGAAAATCAGGTAATCCATCACCGCCGTCACCGCCGGCACCAGATAGAACAGGCTGGTGACATTCACCAGATTGCCCCGCGCGATCAGTCGATACAGCAACAGCGTCGCCAGCACTGAAACCACCAGCCCCATCCATAACACCGGGACAATGAAGCCTGCGCTGTGTTCGAAGTGAAACGGCTGGAACGGTACGAAAATCGCGCACAGCAACAGGCCGGCCAGGTACTGCACTGGCAGCGTGCCGAGCGGATTGTCGGTGATGCGTTTTTGCATGATCGAGCCGAGCGTCATGCTCGCCAGCGCCAGCAAACCGAACAGCATGCCGGCCCAGGACATTCCCGCCAGACCGATCCCTTGATAAACCACCATGACCAGCCCGGCCAGGCCCAGCGCCAGGCCGAACAGGCGGCTCGCCGAACGCTGCCGTTCCATCAAGACCACGGTGAGGATCGGCTGAACGCCCATGATCGTCGCCATTACCCCCGGCGTGACTTTGCAATCCAGCGCCAGCAGATAAAAGATCTGATAGGCCCCGAGCAACACCAGTCCCGTGGCGATCGCGAACAGCATCGGCTTGCCGCCCTTGGGCAACTTCAATTTCAGCAACGGCGCCAGCAAGACCAGCCCGCACAGGGCGATGGCGAAGCGAATCAGCAGAAAGGCAAAGGGCGAAGCATGGGCGAGGCCCCACTTGGAGAAAATCGCCCCGCTGCTCCACAGCAGAACGAACAGGCTCGTCGACGTCGCCGCGAGCGCGGATTGTTTCGAAAGGACAAACATGAATACCACCTGTAGTCAGGCAAGAAGCCAACTCAGCCGAAGCTGAAATTCAGTAGGTTGTTCTGGCGGGCGCAGGGGTCAGCAGAAACTGCCGATCAACCCCGCACACCAACGCCCGGCGGCGAAACGACTGCGCACACCGGCGTGCTACTGACAGGTGGAGGGTAATGACTGATCTGCACAGACTGCCGATTCCCGCACGGCACGACGCCAGCGTTGACCGCTGAATCGACTACCGCGTTGATGAGGGATGCAGGCATGGATGCTGATCTTTATTGAGGAAATGAAGGCGTGAGCATGGCGCTCAAGCGGGCTGACTATAACCAGCCCGGGACACAGATTGCAATGACTTGGGCAATGGGCCGGTAGCGACAGTGCGGCGCCGGGTGGTTAGGGTTATTGGCGTGGCAACGGATTGTCAGGAGACATGGAATGCAAGAGATCACATGCCAACGGAACGGACGTATTTGCGGTATCAGGTTTATCGGTCAGAGGCGAGGAAGCGGGCCGCTTCGCAGATTGCCGGCTTACAAGGCCAACTCAAGGCGGCCGACGCTTCGATTATGGATGTATCCCTAATTCAATTCGAACCGATAAACAGGCATGCGCTTCATGCTTTTGAAACATGGGAAGAACCCTGCTTTTTCTGGCATGAAGTCATCGCGTGGAAATCACGTGAGCCACGCGCATTGGACATTTCTATCTGGTTCGCCGGGCAGCTCTGCGGCCTGTGTTTTGCAAACCCGAACAATAGTCGACGAAGATTACGAGTTGTGAGATTGGAAGGGCGTCCTGGCGGAACACATCCTTTGAAAAATCGCATAGGACTACTAGCGATGATGGTAATTGAGCAATACGCGCATTTCGTTGGCTGCGATGTTATCGAAATACAAGAGCCGCTGGACGGTGCGATACCCGTTTATCAGAAGCTGGGTTTCAGCTTCGACATCGAAGGCCGCCTTGTCAAAACCTTGGAGAATCCAGTACTGTGAAAGCCAATCAATCACTGATCAAAGCGGGAGGCAACATGAAAAAAGCGAAACATAGACCTCCCGAAGCACTGGTCAGATCGCTGAAAACTAAAAGATTGGCTGATCATGAATTGACCGCTAATCAACGGCGTCTGTTGCAACTGCTGATCACCGGTATCGAAGATGAGCCCTCGGTGCTGGCCGCTGGCCGATTGTGAAAAAACCGCTCCTGAGGAGCGGTTTTTTATTTCTGAGCCAGCGTCAACCAAACAACCAATACCCCAGCAACGTCAGCACCAACACCGCCAGCACCGGGCGCATTACCCTGTAGGCCTTGGGATGCCGGCGCTTCCACTGCTTGACCACGCCGCTGAAACGGTCGCTGAAGTTCTTGCTCCAGGCATAAGCCTGGTTGATGCCGCCAACGCGTTCATCATCAAGATTCTGCGGCGCGGTGGCGCGGCCGAGCCAGCCGCTGATGAAGCGATTGATGCGGGTCATCAGGCGGTTGCTCAGCGGGCGTTCGATGTCACAGAACAGAATCACTCGAGTCTGAGCGGTTTCATTCTTGACCCAGTGCACGTAAGTCTCGTCGAACATCACGTCATCGCCGTCGCGCCAGGCATAGACCTGACCGTCGACGAAGATCCGGCAATCATCGGAGTTGGGTGTCGACAGGCCGAGGTGATAACGCAGGGAGCCGGCGAACGGGTCACGGTGCGGATTGAGGTGACTGCCGCCCGGCAGCAGCGCGAACATTGCGCCCTTGACGTTGGGTATGGCACTGACCAGCGCCACGGTTTTCGGGCAAAGGGCTTCGGCCGACGGCAGCGGTTTGTCGTACCACTTCAGATAGAACCGCTTCCAGCCCTTCTTGAAGAACGAACCGAAACCCGCATCATTGTTCTTCTCGGCGGCGCGAATGTAGCCTTCGTCGAACAGGTGCATAGCTTCGTCGCGAATGGTTTCCCAATTGTCGCGCAGTACATCCAGCTCCGGAAACTTGCTGCGATCCAGATACGGTCTGGATGGCACTGCGGAAAACAGGTACATCAACGCGTTGTACGGAGCAAACAGTGCGGAGTGGTTGACGAACTGGCGCAATACCGGCAAACGCGCCTTGCCGCGCAAATGCACATAGAGCGTGCTGCCCAGAAACAGCAACAGCACAAACGCCTTGGCGGCAAACGAAACGGTCATCAACGACTCCTTGAATAAAGACAACGCTGCGCAATGCCCTTTTCCCGGCATGGCAGCCGGCCATGATAAACACTACCGGCTCCGGGAAAAACCCGCCTGACACAAGATTCAGTGTTAAGCATTACGCAACAAAGCCTTTATTAACATGCAGCGCCTGAACCTTGGCTGACTTGAATCAACAGGCTTACTGCTGGTTCTCCTGCTCGGTAAACAGGTCACTGAACAGCATGCTCGACAGATAACGCTCGCCCGAATCCGGCAGCACCACGACGATGGTTTTGCCCTGCATCTCTGGTTTCTCCGCCAGACGCACCGCCACCGCCATGGCAGCACCGCAGGAAATCCCGCACAAAATCCCCTCTTCCTGCATCAGGCGCAAAGCCATGGCCTTGGATTCTTCATCGGTCACCTGTTCGACGCGATCGACCATCGACAGATCAAGATTCTTCGGCACAAAACCGGCGCCAATGCCCTGAATCTTGTGCGGGCTCGGCTTGATCTCGGCACCGGCCAACGCTTGCGTAATCACTGGCGAAGACGCCGGCTCGACGGCCACCGACAGAATCGGTTTCCCGGCGGTGTTCTTGATATACCGCGAGACACCGGTAATGGTTCCACCGGTACCTACGCCAGCCACCAGCACATCCACGGCGCCGTCGGTGTCGTTCCAGATTTCCGGGCCGGTGGTCTTCTCATGAATCGCCGGGTTGGCCGGGTTATCGAACTGCGCCGGCATGAAGTATTTGTCGGCATCGCTGGCGACGATTTCCGCAGCTTTCTCGATGGCGCCCTTCATGCCCTTGGCCGGCTCGGTCAACACCAGTTCCGCGCCCAAGGCTTTCAGAACCTTGCGGCGCTCGATGCTCATCGACGCCGGCATGGTCAGCATCAATTTATAGCCACGCGCAGCGGCAACGAAGGCCAGACCGATACCGGTGTTACCGGAAGTCGGCTCGACAATGGTCATGCCCGGCTTGAGTCTGCCGCTGCTTTCGGCGTCCCAGATCATGTTGGCGCCGATTCGGCATTTGACCGAGTAACCGGGGTTGCGCCCCTCGATCTTGGCCAGGATGGTGACCCCGCGCGGCGCGATGCGGTTGATCTGGACCAGCGGCGTATTACCGATGGAGTGGGCGTTGTCAGCGTAAATACGGCTCATGGCTGGGTCCTTATGCAGCGTTGAATTCAGCCTTCCAAGGTAAGCCCGTTGCCGATCACAGTCCAGTCGGGTCGAACGTCTGCAAACGCGCGGAGTCAATCGCTTTGAATCGTCAAGCAACACTCTTGAAGGAACAATGGCATGAAACGTCGTTACAGCTGGCCGCTCTGGACCCTGGCGGGTGTCGTGGTGCTGCTGGTCGCCCTGCATTTCGCCCTGCCCTATCTGGTACGCGACTACCTCAATGACAAGCTCGCGGACATGGGCGATTACCGTGGACAGATCACCGATGTCGATCTCGCGCTATGGCGCGGCGCCTACAAAATCAACGGCCTGAAAATCGTCAAGGTCGATGGCAAGGTCCCGGTGCCGTTCGTCGATGCGCCGTTGATCGACCTGTCGGTGAGCTGGCATTCGCTGTGGTACGACCATGCCGTGGTCGCGCAGGTGCAATTCCTCAACCCCGAAATCAATTTCGTCGACGGCGGCCCCAACAAGCAGAACTCGCAGACCGGTCAGGGCACCGACTGGCGTGAACAATTGGGCAAGCTGCTGCCGATCACCCTCGATGAAGTGCAGATCAACGACGGCCGTATCACCTTCCGCAACTTCAATTCCAAGCCGCCGGTGAACATGAACGCCAGCAACGTCAACGCCAGCATCTACAACCTGACCAATGTGGTCGACAAGGAAGGCAAACGCGACGCGCGCTTTGAAGGCAAGGCGTTGCTGCTGGGCCACGCGCCGCTGGAAACCACCGCCACCTTCGATCCACTGAGCAACTTCGAAGACTTCGAATTCCGCCTGCGCGCCCGTGACATCGAGCTCAAACGCATGAACGACTTCGCCGCCGCCTACGGCAAATTCGATTTCAACGCCGGCCACGGCGATGTGGTTATCGAAGCCAAGGCAGAGAAAGCCCGACTCACCGGCTACATCAAACCCCTGCTGCGCGACGTCGATGTATTCAACTGGCAGCAAGACGTCGAAAACAAGAACAAAGGCCTGTTCCGCTCAATCTGGGAAGCGCTGGTCGGCGGCACCGAGACCGTGCTGAAAAACCAGAACAAAAACCAGTTCGCCACCCGCGTCGAACTCAGCGGCAATGTTCACCAGCAGAACGTCAACGCCTTCGAAGCGTTTTTGCAGATTTTGCGCAATGGCTTCATCCAGGCATTCAATGCGCGGTACGAACGGCCGAAGCCAGATGAGGATTAATTTTTGCGGTTGACGACATATCGACCTGTGTCTTCGGCCGCTATCGATGAACGCTGTTGCAGCGAATCCCAGCCCAGACAGGCCAACGCCAAAGAACGTGGCACTGCTTCACGCCCATTGCTGTAACGGCTGATGCTGCGAGCGCTCACACCGAGCGCTTCGGCCGCATCATTGAGAGAAAGTCCGGTACGGGCGCGCCAATCGATAAAAATGCGCGTGTTCTCATCCTGGGCATTTTGCGCTAGCGCATCCATATACAAGGTGTCTGCACCGATCTGTACGTCGGGTTCAATCCATTCAACGATCCAACCCTCGTCCCCGACTGCGGCAGTCGCAAAGACTTCGCGATCAAGCAGTGGCCGCAAACCTGGATAAGTATGAATATCCGTCCCCAAATCAACTGTCAGTTCCTGACCATTGATAAATGTCAGCGCCAACCTGAAATCCGGCAGGACGTGCGCAGATCGCAGACGCGGCCGTTTCATGGGTAACATCGATTTTCTGCCTTTTTACTAACCGAGCCAGAAAGGCTATCGCCAAATCGGCGATACCGGAATGCTGGCCATCCGCCGAGACTGAGTCAACATGTGACGCTCCATTCAGAGACTGAATAAGCCGTCTGCGTTCACAGTCGACCGGCGTGCGCGTTATAGTCGGGCTATCCGATTATTTCGCCCCGCCCTGCCCGTAAGGTCAGCGTTACCGTTCGAGGATTTGCAGATGAAGTTCGAAGGCACCCAGGCCTACGTCGCCACCGATGACCTGAAGCTGGCGGTCAACGCCGCCATCACCCTGGAACGGCCGCTGCTGGTCAAGGGTGAGCCGGGCACCGGCAAGACCATGCTCGCCGAGCAACTGGCCGAGTCGTTCGGTGCCAAGCTGATCACCTGGCACATCAAGTCCACCACCAAGGCCCATCAGGGTCTGTACGAGTACGACGCCGTCAGCCGTTTGCGCGACTCGCAGCTGGGCAATGAAAAAGTCCACGACGTGCGCAACTACTTGAAGAAAGGCAAGCTCTGGGAAGCCTTCGAGTCCGAGGAGCGGGTGATTCTGCTGATCGACGAAATCGACAAGGCCGACATCGAGTTCCCCAACGACCTGTTGCAAGAACTCGACAAGATGGAGTTCTACGTTTACGAGATCGACGAGACCATCAAGGCCAAGAAGCGCCCGATCATCATCATTACATCCAACAACGAGAAAGAGCTGCCGGACGCCTTCCTGCGCCGCTGCTTCTTCCACTACATCGCTTTCCCCGACCGCACTACCCTGCAGAAAATCGTCGACGTGCACTACCCGGACATCAAAAAGGACCTGGTCAGCGAAGCGCTCGATGTGTTCTTCGACGTGCGCAAGGTACCGGGCCTGAAGAAAAAGCCTTCGACATCCGAGCTGGTCGACTGGCTGAAACTGCTGATGGCCGACAATATCGGCGAAGCGGTGCTGCGCGAGCGCGATCCGACCAAAGCCATTCCGCCGCTGGCAGGCGCACTGGTGAAAAACGAACAGGACGTGCAACTGCTTGAGCGCCTGGCGTTCATGAGCCGGCGCGGCACCCGCTAAGAGGCTGCTGCCATGTTGCTCAACCTGTTCAACGAAATGCGTGCAGCCAAGGTACCGGTGTCGGTGCGCGAGCTGCTCGACCTGATCAACGCGCTGAAACAGCGCGTGACCTTCGCCGACATGGACGAGTTCTATTACTTGTCGCGGGCGATCCTGGTGAAGGACGAACGCCATTTCGACAAGTTCGACCGCGCGTTCGGCGCCTACTTCAATGGCCTGGAGAAACTCGACGATCACTTGCAGGCGCTGATTCCCGAGGACTGGCTGCGCAAGGAATTCGAGCGCTCGCTGAGCGACGAAGAACGCGCGCAGATCCAGTCCCTCGGTGGGCTGGACAAGCTCATCGAAGAGTTCAAGAAGCGTCTGGAAGAACAGAAAGAACGCCACGCCGGCGGCAACAAATGGATCGGCACCGGCGGCACCAGCCCGTTCGGCTCCGGCGGTTTCAACCCTGAAGGCATCCGGGTTGGCGACGCCGGCAAGCGTCAGGGCAAAGCGGTCAAGGTCTGGGATCAACGCGAGTACAAGAACCTCGACGATTCGGTGGAACTGGGCACACGCAATATCAAGGTCGCCCTGCGTCGTCTGCGCAAGTTCGCTCGCCAGGGTGCGGCGGAAGAACTCGACATCGACGGCACCATCGACCACACCGCCAAGGACGCCGGCCTGCTGAACATCCAGATGCGCCCGGAACGGCGCAACACGGTGAAGCTGCTGCTGTTGTTCGACATCGGCGGCTCGATGGACGCGCACGTGAAGATCTGTGAGGAATTGTTCTCGGCCTGCAAGACCGAGTTCAAGCACCTGGAGTACTTCTACTTTCACAACTTCATTTATGAATCAGTGTGGAAGAACAACATGCGCCGCACTTCCGAACGCACTTCGACTCAGGATCTGCTGCACAAGTACGGCGCCGACTACAAAGTGATTTTCATCGGTGACGCCGCCATGGCGCCCTACGAAATTACTCAGGCTGGCGGCAGCGTCGAGCACTGGAACGAAGAGCCGGGTTACGTGTGGATGCAGCGCTTCATGGAGAAATACAAGAAGCTCATCTGGATCAATCCGTATCCGAAAGATACCTGGGGCTATACCTCGTCGACCAACATCGTCCGCGATCTGATCGAGGATCAGATGTATCCGCTGACGCTGCGCGGGCTTGAGGAAGGGATGCGGTTTCTTTCCAAGTAATCGTTAACACGACGAACGCCTTCGCGAGCAGGCTCGCTCCCACATTGGAATGCTTTTACCTGTGGGAGCGAGCCTGCTCGCGAAGCTTTTAGCGATCTTTAAAGCGCTGCAAATACTCGACATGCTCGCGGTGCGCGACGTCCTGCACTACCGGCCTCAGTCTCACCTTCGCTCCCGGCAGGCATTGCGCCAATTGTGCCAGTGCCAGCGGCGTCAACGCGCCCAAGCGCGGGTATCCGCCAATGGTCTGGCGATCGTTGAGCAACACGATCGGTTGGCCATCGGGCGGCACCTGCACCGCGCCCAACGGAATCCCCTCGGAGATCATCGGCGCACCCTGATATTGCAGCGCCGCGCCGAGCAGGCGGATGCCCATGCGGTCGGCGCGACTGTCGATGGTCCAGGCGCTGTTGAAGACATCGAACAGGCTCTGCCCGCTGAACTGGCCGATCTGTGCGCCGAGCACCAAGTCCAAAGGCGCATGCGCTTTGAAATCCGGCCGCAGCGCCGAAGGCATTTCGCGCACCGCTGACGCTTCGCCGCTGTAACCGAGCGCCGCCCCTTTGGCGAGCGGAAGGCCCATGCCATCAAGTCCGCCCAATTCTTCTCGCAGTACCGTGGCACTGCTGCCCAGTACCTTGGGCGCAGTAAAACCACCGGGTGCGGCCAGATATGCCCGTGCGCCGAGCAACGGCTGGGTGAAGCGCAATGTCTGCCCTTTCGCCAACCGGAAGCTGCGCCACGGCGCCAGCGGCTGGCCGTCGATCTGCGCGCCGAGATCCGCTCCTGCCAGCGCCAGCAGGCAATCCTCCTCAGCCACCACAGCAAACCCGCCGAGGGTGATTTCAACCACCGCCGCATCCAGTTCATTACCCAACAGCCAATTGGCCCAGCTCATGGAACACCAATCCGCCGCGCCGCCCTGGGTCACGCCCAGATGTCGCACGCCAAACCGCCCGGCGTCCTGCAACAGGCACAGCGGCGTGCTGGCTTCGATCGTCAATCGACTCATGGCAACGCCTCCAGTGGAGTGTCGTCGCCGCCCAAGCGTATGAATTCGGCGTGGTCGACCGCTTCGAAGCGCACCGTGTCGCCGGGTTGCATCAAGCTGTAGCCGTCGCGATGGCGATCGAAGAGTTTTGCCGGGGTGCGCCCGATCAGGTTCCAGCCACCGGGTGAGACCACCGGATACGCTGCGGTCTGCCGCTCGGCGATACCGACGCTGCCGGCCGCGACTTTCTTGCGCGGTGTGTTCAAGCGCGGCGCGGCGAGCATTTCTTCGACCAGGCCCATGAAGGCAAAACCCGGCGCAAAGCCAAGGGCGAACACCTGATATTCCCGTGCGCTGTGGCGACGAATCACCTCCTTCACCGCCAGCCCGCTGCGTTCGGCCAACAGGCTCAGTTCCGGGCCGACACTCAAGTCGTACCAGACCGGCAAGACGTGGCACTGCCCAGCGCTTCGCGCATTCGGCGCCAGATCGACCAGCGCTTCGGCGATCAAATCACGCGCCTGAGCAGGACTCAACAGCGTCAGATCGTAATGCACCATCAACGTCGTGTAGGACGGCACCAGATCGATCAGTTGTGCACCAAACGCCGTGCGCAAGCGCTCGCTGGCGGCGAGCATCCACGGCATGTTGGCTTCGGCGATGTCATCGAACAGACGCAACATCAGGCAGTCGAGCGCCACCACTTCAATCCGTGGGTTCATGACGCACTCGACTGTTGCAAGGCCTGGCGAATGCGCTGCACGGCGGCCACGGAACTGGCGTTGTCGCCGTGGACGCACAAGGTGTTGGCGCGCAGGATCAAGGCGCTGCCATCGCTGGCGCTGAGTTCGCCGCCACGGGCGATGGTCAACGCTTGCTCGATGATTTTTTCGGCATCGTGATGCACGGCACCGGGCAATTGCCGGGAGACCAGCCGGCCGGCGCTGTCGTAGGCACGGTCGGCGAACGCTTCAAACCAAAGAGTTACGCCGTATTCATCGCCGATCTGCTGCGCGGCCGCGTTGTCCCGGGTCGCCATCAACATCAGCGGCAGGCTGCGGTCATACGCGGCCACGGCCTGCACCACCGCGCGCAATTGCGCCGGGTTGGCCATCATGTCGTTGTACATCGCGCCGTGGGGTTTGACGTAACTCACACGCCCGCCCTGCGCCTTGCAGACGCCGTCAAGGGCGCCGATCTGGTAATGCAGGATGTCTTGCAGCTCTTGCGCGGAATAGGCCATGGAGCGCCGGCCGAATCCGACCAGATCCTGATAGGCCGGGTGCGCGCCAATCTGCACGCCGTGTTCGAGCGCCAGCGCCACGGTTTTGCGCATGATGCTCGGGTCGCCGGCATGGAAACCGCAAGCGATGTTGGCGCAATCGATGAAGGGCATGACCTCGGCATCCAGACCCATGGTCCAGCTGCCGAAGCTCTCGCCAATGTCGCAATTCAATAGCAGGCGGCTCACGGTGAACACTCCTGTAGCTGCTGGTCTTTTTATCTGTAGGAGACTTCTGCGCAGGGTACCAGTTACTGCGCGTCGAGTTGCTTGCCACGGGTTTCCGGCAGGCTCAGCGCCGCGAGAATCACCACGCCGTAAGACACCGCCGCGAAGGCGCCGATGCCCATGCTCAGCGGGACTTTCTGGCTGAGCAGGCCGATCAACAGCGGGAACAACGCCGCCAGTGCGCGGCCGATGTTGTAGCAGAAACCTTGGCCCGAGCCGCGAATCCGCGTAGGAAACAATTCAGTCAGAAACGCGCCCATGCCGCTGAAAATCCCCGAGGCGAAGAAGCCCAGCGGAAAGCCCAGCCACAGCATCACGCCGTTGCTGACCGGCATCTGCGTGTAGAGCAGAACGATGGTGAACGAGCCGACCGCGAACAAGATGAAATTCTTTTTCCGCCCGAGCAGGTCGGTCAGATACGCGCTGATCACATAGCCGACGTAGGAACCGACGATCACCATCGCCAGATAACCGCCGGTGCCGAGCACGCTCAAGCCACGTTCGTTCTTGAGGAAAGTCGGCAGCCAGGAGGTGATCGCGTAGTAACCGCCCAGCGCACCGGTGGTCAGCAAGGAAGCGCGAAACGTGGTGAAGAGCATGCCGGGGGCAAAGATCTCGTAGAACTTCGCCGGGTTCTCTGGTGTTTGTGCGGCTTTGGCTTCGCGATAGATTTCCGGATCTTTTACTAGGCGACGGACAAAAATCACGAATATCGCCGGCACGATGCCAAGGATGAACAGCGCGCGCCAGGCGTCTTCCGCTGGCAGCACCGAGAACAGCAACGCGTACAGAATCGCCGTCAGGCCCCAGCCCAGCGCCCAGCCGGATTGCACCATGCCCACCGCTTTGCCGCGATCCTTGGCGCGGATCACTTCACCGATCAGCACCGCGCCGGCGGTCCATTCACCGCCGAAACCGAAGCCCATCAGGGTGCGCGCGATCAGCAATTGTTCGTAGTTTTGCGCGAAGCCGCAGAGGAAGGTGAAGAAGGCGAACCACAGCACCGTCAGTTGCAAGGTGCGCACGCGGCCGATGCGGTCGGAGAGGATCCCGGCGACCCAACCGCCGATCGCCGAGGCGATCAGGGTGCTGGTGTGAATCAGCCCCGCTTCGCCCGTGGTGATGCCCCACATTGCGATCAGCGTCGGCACAACGAAGCTGAGCATCTGCGTGTCCATGCCGTCCAGACCGTAGCCGATCTTGCAGCTCCAGAACGTGCGGCGCTCCTGCTGGTTGATGTTGCGATACCAGTCGAACGGCCCGGGGCGCGTCACAGGCTTGGATAACGGGAGGGTGTCGGGAGCACTCATGGCAAATCTCCGCAGGGCTTTTATTGGTCTTGTTCGAAGCTCCGACGACGCCTATCGTGGGAACCGGATGCGCCGATTTTTCGTCGCCCTGCCCTGCGCCGTCCAACGAATAAAAACCCGCCTTAGGCATAAGAAAAATTTGTCAGCCGAGCCTTGTCCATGAATCTGAAGTTTCTCGAGACCTTTGTCTGGGTCGCGCGCCTGAAGAGTTTTCGCCTGACCGCCGACAAGCTGTTCACCACCCAGGCGTCGATTTCCAGCCGCATTGCGGTGCTCGAAGGCGAACTGGGCGTGAAGCTGTTTCTGCGCGATTCACGCGGCGTCAGCCTGACCCCGGAAGGCTTGAAGGTGCTCGACTATGCCGAGCAGATGCTCGACACCATGGCGGCGCTGAAACAATCGATCGAAACCCGTTCGAGCAAGGTCGGCCGGGTGCGTATCGGCGTGATGGACACAGTGATTCATACGTGGCTGAGCCCACTGGTGGCGCAGATGACCGATCTATACCCACGGGTGGAAATCGAACTGGTCGCGGATACTGCGCTGAACCTCTGCGATCAGCTGCAAAAGGGCTTTCTCGATCTGGTGTTGCAAACCGATCTGATCCGCCACGAAAGCGTGCGCAGCCTGGAGTTGGCCAGCCATCCGCTGGGCTGGATCGTCGCCAGCAATTCGATCTACAACCGCGACTACGCCGACCTCGCCGAACTGGCGCAGGAGCGGATCATCACCTACTCGAAAAACTCACGGCCGCATCAGGATATCGTCGCCCTGATGCAGGCCAACGGCGTCATGGCGCCACGCTTGAATTGCGTGAATTCGGTGTCAGCGATCACCCGGTTGTTGCGCGATGGCTTCGGTATCGGCGCGCTGCCGCCGGTGCTGGTGGCCGAGGAACTGGCGCGTGGCGAATTGATCTTGCTCGACATCGAGCAGCGGCCGGCGAATCTGCCGGTGGTGGTGTCGTGGCGGGTCGGGGTTGAGTGGGTCGAGGAGATTGTGACGTTGTGTCAGCAGGTGCTAGCGGGGTATGCGCACAAGGTCGGCAAGGACTGCATCACCCTCACTGGATGATTAGTGGCGAGGGGATTTATCCCCGCTCGGCTGCGCAGCAGTCGTGATTGGGGCCAACGCGGTCTTTCAGAGGTACCGCATTTGCAGGTTTTGGGGCTGCTGCGCAGCCCAACGGGGATAAATCCCCTCGCCACAGAACTCATTCACCACAGAACTTACTCCCCCATAGCCCATTCACCACAGAACCCACTCACCTCAGTACCCACCCACCACAGAGCCTCGCCACAGAATCCCCATGCCATAAAGCCGCTGTTGCCAGAGGGGATTGAGCAGGTCTTACAAACCGCGGACGTCGCGATCTTCGATCGGTCGGCTCTGACGCAGGCGGCGGCCGCCGAGGACGACCCAGTCGATCAGGCGGAACAGGCATTCGATGCCGAACGACAGCAGCAATGCGCCGCTCATGCCCCAGATCATCGCCTCGGGCGTCAGCAGGATCTGATAGCTGTAACCGTTCCAGGTTTCCTTGCGAATATCCGGATCGGCGGCCAGCACCACTTGCAGGAAGCGCACATACCACGGGCCTTGCATCGCCTGGAATTGCTTGTCCAGCGCGACCTGGCGCGTGAGCAAGGTGTTCAGGCTGTCGGCATCGCTGCGGAAAATCGGGTCTTCGCTGGCCCGGTAATGTGCGACCAGCGCCTGCATATCGCCTTTGAAAAACTGATCCGCCGTGCCCTGGAAACCACGCAGACCGGTCTGCGCTTCGATCAGGTGCGCTTCGACACGTTGCGCGTAATCGTTGATGAACCCCGGCACCTGGACACCGATCAACAGGCCCGCCGCAAACAACACCAGCCGTAGATAACTGAGCAACATGGGTGCAAATCCTTATTCGGTCTTGCCCTGGCTGACGCATTCGCCGCGTCGCCAAAGGCTCCATTGGCCCGGTTCGTAGCGGGTCCAGGTTTCGTTTTCGGTCAAAGGCTCGGTGGCAATCACCGTGACCACGTCGTTGGGCGTGGTTTCGGCCTGGAAATCGACGATCACATCGACATCCTTGAGCCGCGCCGGGCCGAACGGTGCGCGGCGGGTGATCTGAGCGAGTTTGGTCGAGCAGTAACAGAACAGCCAGTCGCCGTCGCTGAGCAGGCAATTGAACACGCCCTTGCTGCGATATTCAGCGCAAGCCGCGACCAGATCCGGCAGCAGCACTTCGATATCCACCGGTTCGGGGAAGGCTGCGCGTACCCGGTTGAGCAGGTCGCAGAATGCCGCTTCGCTGTCGGTATCGCCGACCGGGCGGTAGAAACTCTTGATCGGAGTGAAGTCGGCGAGCTGGCCGTTGTGCGCGAAGCACCAGTTGCGCCCCCACAGTTCGCGGACGAACGGGTGGGTGTTGGAAAGGCAGACCTTGCCGACATTGGCCTGGCGGATGTGGCCGATGACCACTTCGCTCTTGATCGGATAGCGCTGCACCAGATTGGCCACTTCCGACTCGCTGCTCGCCGCCGGGTCCTGAAACAGACGCAAGCCGCGCCCTTCGTAGAAGGCAATGCCCCAGCCGTCGCGGTGCGGTCCGGTGCGGCCGCCGCGCTGCATCAGGCCGGTGAAGCTGAACACGATGTCGGTCGGCACGTTGGCACTCATGCCCAGTAATTCACACATGTGCGGACTCTCGGGTTACAGACGCGGCTCGACCCGCATGCGCTGCGGATTGTTCGGCACTGGCGGGCGACCGTAGCGGTCATCACCGGCGCCGCCGAACGGTTGATCATCGTCGCGCTCTTCGGCACGGGCCGCGGCCTTGGCGGCCTCGGCGCGTTCACGCCGGGCTGTCGAGGCGCGCTCGATCGGCAGGCGGATCAAGACGAAAACCAGATACACCCCGAAGGCGATCATGCCGTACATGAACAGATCGGAAACCGCGCGCCAGGCGTTGTTGCCGACCTTGAACAGCATGTCCAGGGCGGTGATGGCGATGGCCGGTGCCACTTTGGCTTTCACCGGATCGACGATGGTCGGGCTGAACAGCAACACCGCCATCAGCACACGCAGCGGCTCGCGCAGCCAGCGCCACATCCAGGTGGTCAGGCGCATCCATACCAGCAGGCAGCCCACGGCGGCAAAGGCGTAAAGGCCCCAGGCGATCAGATAGTCGTTCTCGGTCATGGTGTCCATGGCAAGGCAGGCAAATAGGCGCTTATAGTAACGACTTTTCGCCCATGCGGCTTGTCCCAATACCAGACGGCCACTGTTATCCCTGTGGGAGCGAGCTTGCTCGCGAATGCGGTGTGTCATTGCAGCAAAAGTCATCTGCCAGGACGCCTTCGCGAGCAAGCTCGCTCCCACAGGGCTTTGCGGCGGTTTCAAAATACGCGAAACCTTTATCCGAATATTGTCCGAGAGCCTCCCATGCCCGAATCCGCCAATGTCATGACTGCCCCGATTGCCCAGCGGGCGCCCGGCGCCGACCCGTATGCCTGGCTGCAGGAGCGCGACACCGACGCGGTGCTCGACTACCTCAAGGCTGAAAACGCTTATCAGGAAGCGCAAACCGCCGATCAGGCCGAGCTGCGTGAAAGCCTGTTCAATGAGATCAAGGGGCGGATTCTCGAGACTGATCTGTCACTGCCCTCGCCTTGGGGCCCTTATCTGTATTACACGCGCACCACCGCCGGTGACGAATACGCCCGGCACTATCGCTGCCCGCGTCCTGCCGACGACAGCCTGACCCTCGATGAAAGCCGCGAGCAGCTGCTGCTCGACCCGAATGCGCTGGCCAATGGCGGCTTCTTCTCGCTCGGCGCTTTCAGCATCAGCCCCGATCACCAGCGCCTGGCCTACAGCGTCGATGCTTCGGGCGACGAGGTCTACACGCTGTTCGTCAAAGAGCTGTCCAACGACAGGGTCAGCGAACTGGAATTCGAGGACTGCGACGGCAGCATGACCTGGGCCAACGACAGCCTGACCCTGTTTTTCGGTGTGCTCGACGACACCCATCGCCCGCATAAACTGTTCCGCTATCGCCTCGACGGCACTGCCGCTGAAGAGGTTTTTCACGAGCCGGACGGGCGGTTCTTCCTGCATTGCTACCGCGCCAGCTCCGAACAGCAATTGCTGCTGTCGCTGGGCAGCAAGACCACCAGTGAAGTCTGGGCGCTGGACGCCAATCAGCCGCATCTGCCATTCAGTTGCCTGGCGCCACGGGTCGAAGATCACGAATACGACGTCGACCACGGCCTGCTCGCTGGCGTCTGGACCTGGTTTATCCGCACCAACCGCGACGGCATCAACTTCGCCCTGTATCAGGCCACGGACACTGGCGTGCCGCCGAGCGAAGCCGACTGGCAGAACCTGATCCCGCACAACGATGATGTGATGCTCGACGGCGTCAGCCTCAACGCAGAGGCGATGACCTTGAGCCTGCGCGAAGGTGGCCTGCCGATCATTGAGGTTCACCCGCAGGACCAGGCGTCGTATCGCGTGCAGTTGCCCGATGCGGCCTACAGTCTGCATGTGCAAAACAGCCTGGAATTCGAGAGCGATCGCATTCGCTTGCGCTACGAAGCGTTGAATCGCCCGGCCCAGGTGCGCCAGTTGATCCTCGCCAGCGGCGAGCAAACGGTGCTCAAGGAAACTCCGGTACTCGGCCAATTTGATGCCGACGCCTATGTCAGCCAACGTCTATGGGCCACCGCGCCGGACGGCACGCAAGTGCCGATCAGTCTGGTGATGAAGCGCGAGATGGTCGGTAAACCGGTGCCGCTGTATCTGTACGGTTACGGCGCTTACGGTTCCAGCCTCGATCCATGGTTTTCCCACGCCCGCCTGAGCCTGCTCGATCGCGGCATGGCCTTCGCCATCGCTCACGTACGCGGTGGTGGTGAATTGGGCGAAGCCTGGTATCGCGCCGGCAAGCAGGAACACAAACACAACACCTTCAGCGACTTTATCGCCTGCGCCGAGTTTCTGATCCTCAACGGCATCACCACGGCGGAGAAACTGGCGATCAGCGGCGGCAGCGCCGGTGGTTTGCTGATCGGCGCGGTGCTCAATCAACGCCCGGATCTGTTCGGCGTAGCGATTGCCGAAGTGCCGTTCGTCGACGTGCTCAACACCATGCTCGACCCCGAGCTGCCCCTGACCGTCACCGAATACGACGAATGGGGCAACCCGGAAGAACCGGACGTCTATGATCGGATCAAGGCTTACGCGCCGTACGAAAACGTCACCGCGCAGGCTTATCCGCCACTGCTGGTGATCGCCGGCTACAACGACAGCCGTGTGCAGTATTGGGAGGCAGCCAAGTGGGTGGCGAAATTGCGCGCAACCAAGACCGATGACAACGTGCTGCTGCTCAAGACCGAACTGGGCGCCGGGCATGGCGGCATGAGCGGGCGCTATCAGGGATTACGTGACGTAGCGCTCGAATATGAATTTGTGTTCAAGGTTTTGGGGATTGCCTGAGGAACTCTGTGGGTGGCTTGGGTCTTAACTGCAGACCCTTGTGGCGAGGGGATTTATCCCCGTTGGGCTGCGAAGCGGCCCCAAAACCTGCAAACTCAGTATTCCTGAAGCACCGAGTTGGCAGGATTTGCGACTGCTGCGCAGCCGAGCGGGGATAAATCCCCTCGCCACAAAAGCCCATTCCTGCGGGATCCGTGTATAGCCTTGAAATGTGATAACAAAAAGACCGCATCGACATGTCTGAACCGACCTTTCTGAACAATGAAATCCGCGACTGGCTGATGGACTGTGGCCTGTTCGATCAATTGCAACTGGCCGACTTTGCGGCCGCTTCCGGCTATTTCAGTATCAGCACCGTGGCTGAGGGCGAGGCGATTTTTCGCGAGGGCGATGCCGGCAGTTTCATGTGCATCATCCACACCGGCCAGGTCGCCGTGCAGAAAACCGGCGCCGACGGCCAAGTGATGACCATGGCCACCCTGCGCAGCGGCCGGGCCTTCGGTGAAATGGCCGTGCTTGATGGTGAACGCCGTTCAGCCACGTGTATCGCGGCGAGCAACTGTCAGTTGCTCAATCTGGGCAAGGACTCGCTGGAAAAAATGCTCAACGACGCACCGAAAATCGCCGCAAAGATCATCCGCGCCCTCGCCGTCTCGCTGTCCAAACGCCTGCGCATGGCCGACGGCCAACTCGCCGCGCAACAGGTTTAACCGCCGGGGGATTTGACCTTGTTGCCGTTCGGCTCGATGCCCGGCACCGGTTGATCCTTGCTCGGCGGGCTGGGCATTTCGATCGGTACCAGCGGCGGGCTGCCGCTGCCGGCGCCCGACTTGGGCAGGGTGATCGGGGTGATCTGCGGATACGGCGTCGGCGTCGCAGTGCCGGGCGAACCGGGTTGCGGCGTCGGGCTGACTGGAACGCTCTGCTGGGCCTGCACCGCAGTAATCGCGAGCGCGGCCAGGGTAATGACCGTTAGAATGGTGCGCTTCATCAAGGGCTCCGTTTGGCCTTTAGTCTGTGCTCAGGCTACTCCCAACGCGCCTGCTTGCCTTCCCCCCTTCAGAGATTTCCATGAAACGTTTCGTTCTGCTCGACACCACCCCGATCCCTGAAAACGGCGGTGCCCTGTGCCTGTTCGAGTATGGCGAGGACTTCGTCATCAAGATCCAGGGCGGCGACGGCGGGCAATTGATGAACACGCGCATGCACGGTTCCGAGGACGCACTGGCGGAGATTCCCTGCCGCAAGGTCGCCGGCCGGCCGAATTCGCGAGTGTTGATCGGCGGCCTGGGCATGGGTTTCACCCTCGCCTCGGCACTCAAGCACCTGGGCAAGTCCGCCGAAGTGGTGGTCGCTGAGCTGGTGCCCGGCGTGGTCGAGTGGAATCGCGGCCCGCTCGGGGAGAAATCCGGTCGGCCATTGCTCGATCCGCGCACGGTGATCCGCATGGAAGATGTGGCCAACGTCCTGCAAAGCGAGCCGAACGGTTTCGACGCGATCATGCTCGACGTCGACAACGGCCCCGAAGGCCTGACCCAGAAGGCCAACAGTTGGCTGTACTCCGCCGCTGGTCTGAATGCCTGCGCCAAGGCCCTGCGCCCCAAAGGCGTGCTCGCGGTGTGGTCGGCCAGCGCCGACCGGCAGTTTTCCGACAAATTGAAGAAGGCCGGCTTCAAGGCCGAAGAAGTCCAGGTCTTCGCCCACGGCAACAAGGGCACCCGCCACACGATCTGGATTGCCGAGAAGCTCAAGGGCTGAGCTAAACTCTGCGCATAACCGTCATCAGTCTTTCTGCAAAGGTGAACCCATGAGTTCGTCCACCCCCACCAACACGTCGAAGCTGGACCGCATCCTCGCCGACAACCAGCGCGACAAGGAAATGGGCTACCGCGACAAGGCCCTGAAAATGTACCCGCACGTCTGCGGCCGCTGCGCCCGTGAGTTTTCCGGCAAGCGCCTGAGCGAACTGACCGTGCACCACCGCGACCACAACCACGACAACAACCCGCAGGACGGCTCGAACTGGGAGCTGTTGTGCCTGTATTGCCACGACAACGAACACTCGCGTTATACCGATCAGCAGTATTTCGGCGACGGCTCGCTGAGCACACCGAAGATCGCCAAGGCCACGCATAACCCGTTTGCTGCCCTGGCTGGCCTGATGAAAAAAGAAGATTGAAGATCTTCATCGCCTGAGCTGGCCCTTTCGCGAGCAGGCTCGCTCCCACAGTTGAAATGCGTTCCCCTGTGGGAGCGAGCCTGCTCGCGAAGGCGGCCGGCCAGGCACCACAAATCTCGAACTGCCCGCCCTCCCCCAATCCCCGTATAATCGCCCTCTTTTTCCCGAAGGCACCCCGCTCGTGGCAGATAAACGGTACAGCTGCATTGGTTTGTATAACCCCAAATCACCGGAGAACGTCGGTTCGGTGATGCGCGCCGCAGGCTGTTACGGCGTAGCGTCGGTGTTCTACACCGGCAAGCGTTATGAACGCGCCGCCGACTTCGTCACCGACACCAAGCGCGTGCACTACGACATCCCGCTGATCGGCATCGACGACCTGAAAAAAATCCTCCCGCTCAACTGCGTGCCCGTCGCCGTGGAGCTGGTCGACGGCGCCCGGCCGCTGCCCGAATACACCCACCCCGACCGAGCCCTGTATATCTTCGGCCCCGAGGACGGTTCGCTGGATAAAGAGATTCGCGACTGGTGCGAAGACGTCGTGTACATCCCGACCACCGGCTGCATGAACCTCGCCGCCACGGTCAACGTCGTGCTCTACGACCGCATGGCCAAAGGCCTGAACACCCGCTCCGGGCCGAAATTCCGCTGAAGCGTCGCACATTCGATGGAACAAGCTGACGGCCCCGGCAGTCAGCTTATCTATCAATCGCACCCTGCCTGGAGATAGACCATGAGCGAGCTCAAACGCGTAGAACGCATCGAATCCACCCCGTTCCAGTCGCCTTCGCACAAGAACGTGCATGGCTGGGAGCGCGTCGGCTCGTTGACCGGCGGCGTGCTGATGGTCGGCAAGGGCCTGCGCCGTGGCGGCGTGTTCGGCCTGATTCAAGTGGCGCTCGGCGGCATGGCCGTGGCCCGTGGCATTACCGGGCACTGCTCGGCGAAAAGTCTGCTGGAAAAAGGCCGTCAGGACATGAGCAACGTGCGGGCGAAGATCGAACGCGCCGGGGAAGAGCTGAGCAAGCTGAAGACCAATGCCGAAGTGGCCACCGAAACGGCAACCGTTACCGGCAATGATTCGCTGGTCTCGCCGAAGGCCGGCGTCTGAGGCTTTAAAGCAAAAGATCGCAGCCTTCGGCAGCTCCTACACGGAATCACGTTTTCCATTGTTGAGCTGCCGAAGGCCGCGATCTTTTGATCTTTACGGGTTCAACAACCCACCACCTCATCCGCCCGCGCGAAAAATCAGATGATCTTCCCAGTCATCCTCCGGCACGCTGCCTTCGGCGAGCATGCGCCCGGACTGGGAAATCCGCTCATGGTGCACCGCATCGCGGTCGCCACACACCAAGTGATGCCATAACGGCAGATCCTTGCCCTCGCTGACCAGACGATAACCACAGGTCGGCGGTAGCCACTTGAATTCTTCCGCCTGACCCGGCGTGAGCTGAATGCAGTCCGGGACAAACTTGATCCGGTTCGGATAATCGCTGCACTGGCAGGTTTTCAGATCCAGCAGTTTGCAGGCGATGCGCGTGTAATAGACGCTATTGTCTTCTTCGTCCTCGAGCTTTTGCAGGCAGCACAGACCGCAGCCGTCGCACAGCGATTCCCATTCCTCGTGATCGAGTTGATCGAGGGTTTTGCGTTTCCAGAACGGTTCGACTATGGCGGCCATGGCTCAAGCATCAACATCAAGGTGGTGAAAAGGCCGCCAGTCTAGTGCCAGCGGGCGCAAGGGCCAAGCGCTGGCGACTGTCGGTAAATCCGCTTGTCAGCGCCAGCGCCGCCCACTGAGCAAACTGGTGGCTACCCTTTGAAACCAATGTGGGAGCGAGCCTGCTCGCGAAAGCGCTGTGTCAGACACGCTGTTGTCGACTGACACGCCCTCTTCGCGAGCAGGCTCGCTCCCACAGCGAAATCGGGTGAGTCAGTAACCGCGGGTGAAATCCACCTCGCCGCGCAAAGCCTCACCCGCCTCGTACGCTTTCAGGTTCTGCACAAACAAATCCACCATCAGCGCCGGCGAGGTCGGCGCCGAGCTGTGCCCGGTCAGCAGCAAGCCCCACGCGGTCCAGAACGGATGGCGTTGCGGCAATGGCTCCTGACGGCAAACGTCGATCACCGCGCCGGCCAGATGCCCTTCCTTCAAGGCTTCTACCAGATCGGCATCGACCACTGCCACACCGCGTCCAGCGTTGATGAACAGTCCGGTCGGTTTGAATTGCTTGAACAGCGCCGCGTCGTAGATATCGTGGGTGTGTTCGGTGTTCGGCAGCAGATTGACCACGTAGTCCACCTCGCCCACCAGACGCGGAAGATCGGCCAGCGCGCCGACTTCGACAAACGGCGCCTGTTCGCGGGCGCTGCTGGCGATGCCATAAAGCTCGACGCCGAACGGCAGGAGAAACTGCGCAACGCTCTGGCCGATGTCACCGGTGCCGACGATCAGCACCTTGCGCCCGACCAGACTCTGGCCGCTGCGGTTGTCCCACTTGCGCTCGACCTGGCTGACCAGCCGCGCCAGCACTTCGCGTTCGTGGCCGAGGATGTAGGTCAGCACGTATTCGGCCATGACCTGACCGAAAATCCCCACGGCGCGCGTCAGGCAATAGTCGCGGCGCAGGCCGTCGGCGAGCAGCGGCGTGATGCCGGCCCAGGTCGATTGCAGCCATTGCGGTTGATGGCCCTGGCGCAGCAGGGTCGCGAGCAGATCCGGCTGGCCCAGCCACACCGGGCAATCGGCGGCTTGCCGCGCCAGTTCGGCGGAGTCGCCGCTGGTCAGGACTTCAAGCTCGGGCAGTGCCTGACGCAGCAGGCGGGCGTATATCGCGTGGTCGTGTTCAGCAATCAGAACGCGCATCTTCAAACCTTTCGCAAACCGTGCAGACAGCCGCCGGGTTGGGGCCGGCCATCGCGGTAAAAACAGTTCCAGGGTTAACCGAGGCCCAGGACAGGGCCTCGCGGGTCAGACCGGGTCGTTGCGTCGCAGCAACTCTTCGGGCAGGTGCTCGATGTACTCGTCCTCGGCCGGCGGCATTTGCAGGTGATAGCCCTGCTTGTCGAGGTTTTCCAGAACCACGGTGATGTCTTCGCTGGCCAGTTTGCGCTCGGGCGACAGCACCAGATCGAAGGAATGCTTCGCTTTGCCGAAAGCCGTCATCAGCGCATCCGGCACGCGCTCGAGCGCATCGCTCTTGAGCACGTAGAGATACATGCCGCTGCGCTTGGAGCTTTGGTAGATGGAGCAAATACGTTTCAAGGCTGTTCTCCGGCGGTGGCCAGGCTGTCGAGCAGCTTCTGGCCGAGCAATTCGCGGCGCCAGCCACGCAGCGAATCGGGCAATTGGTAAGGACCCTCGGGGAAGCCGCTTTTGACCAGGGCTTCGAGGGTTTTCTTGCGCAGCATCAGTTCCGGGGCAATACCCAGGCGTTCGGCCTCGGCCTGACCCAGCGCGCGCAGTTGTTTGATCAACGCAGCGGCTTCGATCGGCAACGGCTCGGGCACTGCCGGCGGCCATTGATCCGGCCCCACACTGCCAGAGCGCTTGATCAGATCAAGCAGAAACTGACCGTCCTGACGTACGGTACGCGGGTGCATGTCTTCGATCTTGCCCAGCGCCGCGAGGTTATCCGGCTGCGTGCGGGCCAGGGGCCACAGCGAGTGTTCCCGAACGATGCGGTTGCGCGGCAAGTCGCGGGCGCGGGCTTCTTTTTCGCGCCAGGCGCACAGCTCACGCAGCACGGCCAGTTGCGCACGGGACAGCTTCCACGCCAGTTTCGCCTCGCGATAGACCTCGTACGGATCGGTCTCGCGGCGCAGGTTGGCGACCAGTTCGGCGCCATCCTCCAGCACCCAGGCGAACTTGTCGGCGGACAGCTTGGGGCGTAACTCGACGAATACCTCGGCCAGATGCACGGCGTCTTCGGCGGCATAGCTGATCTGGGTTTCGGACAGCGGGCGCTGCAACCAGTCAGAGCGGGTTTCGCCCTTGGGCAGGTCGATGCCGAGCACCTCCTGCACCAGACGCGAGTAGCCCATCGAAAAACCGAGGTTCAGATAGGCGGCGGCCAGTTGTGTGTCGAACAACGGCGCCGGCAGGCTGCCGGTCAGGCGCAGAAGCACTTCGAGGTCTTCGCTGCAGGCGTGCAGAACTTTGAGCACCGCCGGGCTTTCCAGCAACGCGGCCAGCGGTTGCCAGGCGTTGATGGTCAGCGGGTCGATCAGGTAGGCGCGTTTGCCGTCGCCGATCTGCAACAGGCCGGCAATCGGGTAGAAGGTGTCGACCCGCATGAATTCGGTGTCGAGGGCAACGAACGGCAGTTGCTGCCACTCGGCGCAAAACTGCGCGAGGCTTTCGTTGTCGCGAATCCAGTGAATATCGATAGCCACACGGCTCTCCCTTGAAGAATGGCGCGCAGTATATATCGCCACCGACGATTTACGCGCCTTTGAAGGGCAAGAGCTGTAAGGAAATGTCTTGCCTGTCAGCAAGAATAGTCTGACAGCAGAAACAGAAAGGCCCGTCGCATTGGCGCGACGGGCAGGAAACGCTTCACTGCTTGGCCAACACGCCGTCGATCACCGCGCCGCGACAACCGGCGAACATGTCCAGCGCCGGCTGATACACGCTGCTGCGCACTTCCAGCAGGCCGAGCATCGAGTGAAACAGATTGTCCTGGCTCAGCGGTTTGTCCCGGCTCAGTTGCAGGCAATGGGTGTCGACCGAATAGGCCTTCTGATAGCTGTCGGAGAACCACGCCAGCATCGCTACATGCTTTTGTTGCTCAGGCGCCAGCATATAAGGCGTGCCGTGCAGGAACAGGTTGTACTCGCCCAGCGATTCGCCGTGGTCCGACAGATACAGCATGGCGGTGTCGACTTTGTCCTGATTGCTGCGCAGCACATCGATCAGGCTCGCCAGCACATGGTCGGTGTAGACCAAGGTGTTGTCGTAACCGTTGACGATACTTTCGCGGCTGCAATTGTTCAGCGCGTTACTTTCACAGACCGGAGTGAAGTGTTCGTACTCCTTGGGATAACGCTTGAAGTAGTCCGGGCCATGACTGCCCATCTGGTGCAGAACCAGCACGGTGTCCTTGTCCAGATGATCGATGAAACTTTGCAGACCTTGCAGGAGGATTTCATCGCGACACTCGCTGTTGGCGCATAACGCAGGGTCCTGCAACTTGCTGACATCCTGCACCGTGACGCGGTCGCAAGTGCCTTTGCAGCCGGACTGGTTATCGCGCCAGATCACATCGATGCCGGCACGCTTGAGCACATCGAGCAAGCCTTCTTCATTCCTGGCCTTGCTGGCGTTGTAATCCTTGCGGCCCATGTTGGAGAACATGCACGGTACCGAGACTGCGGTTTCCGTGCCGCAGGAATGCACGTCAGTAAAAGCGATCAGGCCAGCCTCTTTGTCCAGTTGCGGGGTGGTGTCGCGGTCATAACCGAGAATGCCGAAGTTCTGCGCCCGCGCACTCTCCCCCACCACCAGCACCGTGAGGGATTTGCGTGGCTGTAGCTGCAGGTCGGGATTGCGCTGGGCATCTTCGCCGATCTTGATGAACGGCTGCTGCGCCGAGACGACTTGCTCTTGCAGATAACCAATGGATGCGCCGATGTAATTGCTCGGCACCAGCATCAGGCGAATTTCGTGGTGATTGCGAAACAGCGACGACAAACCTTGATAGTTGGCCAATGCCACAACGCCGATCACCGCCGCCGAGGCAACACTGACAATAACTTTGCTGAACAACTCACGATGCCAGCGCCGATAATTGACCGGTACTTTCCACAACAACAAACACGGCAAAATACCCAGCAAGAGAATATAAGCGAACAACTTCAACGAGAGCAGATCACGCACTTCCGTCACATTGGTTTCGGCAAAGTTGCGAAACATGCCGGCATCGATCATCACGCCATATTGGCTCATGAAGTAAGCCACGCCGGCGCTGACTAAAAACAACAGGGTCAATAGTGGTTTAAGCAGTGGCCGGAAAGCGAATAACGTCAGGACTATGTTGAACGCGGCAAAGATCATCACGCCAAACGCCACGCGCATGGCGATGCCCTTACCATCGGCGGCGGTGATCTCGAACAGATGTTGCCAAAGCACCAGATTGAAACCGAGCAACAAAAAGGCGCTGGCGAACAACGTCACCCATTCCGGGCGCACGGCTTTTAACTTCAACATGATGAGTGACTGTTCCTGAAAAAAGAGCCTCGTCAAGTGTGAAAATTTCATTCACCGAGGCATGCCAAACTTTAGGCAGCCATGGATCAATTTTTCGTGAAAAAGATGCTAATGATTAGTTGCCTCGGAGTACGAACGTGAAAGTTTGCGAGTATTTGAGAATGGTTCAGGTTTTATTCAGTTTCAGGCACTTCGCACTGTCCTCTGTGGGAGCGAGCCTGCTCGCGAAAGCGCAGTGTCAATAACTGTTTGTCTGGAGTGACGCATTCGCGAGCAGGCTCGCTCCCACATCGGGACAGGGGTGTTATCGAGTTTTTAGGTCTGGCCCGGGGTTTTCTGATTTGCCGATGCGCGCATCGCGACGCGTAATCATCAGCCCCTGCATTCGAAGGCCCGCTGATGAATCACACCCGCCCCGCCGCTTGGCTGATGCTCGCGATCATCCTTGTCGCACTTAATCTGCGCCCATCAATGGCAGCCATCGGGCCGCTGCTGTCGGCGATCCGTGGCGATATACCGTTGAGCTTCACGCTTGCCTCTCTGCTGACGATGCTGCCGGTGATGGCCATGGGACTGGCGATGTTCTTCGGCCTGAGCATCAGCCAGCGCTTGGGCGACCGACGCACGGTGCTGCTGTCGCTGTTGATCATCGGGCTGGCGAGCCTGTCACGGCTGTTTATCGATTCGGCGGCCGAGCTGATCGTCAGCGCGATGCTGGCCGGCATTGGCATAGCCCTGATTCAGGCATTGATGCCGGCGCTAATCAAATCGCGCTTTGCTGACAACGTGGCGTTGTGCATGGGCGTCTACGTGACTTCGATCATGGGCGGCGCTGCGATTGCCGCATCTTTCGCGCCGCTGGTGATGGTACAGGCCGGCAGTTGGCGCGTGGGGCTGGCCATCTGGGCGGCGTTGGCACTGGTCGCGTTGCTGGTCTGGTGCTTGCAGCCCGCGCAAGCCATATCGACAGTGACCAGGCGGGAGTCTTTCATCACGCGCCCTCGCGCCTGGTTGCTGGCGATGTTCTTTGGCCTCGGTACGGCGTCCTACACCTGTGTCCTCGCCTGGCTTGCCCCGTATTACGTGGAAAAAGGCTGGAGTGAACAGAACGCCGGGCTGCTGTTGGGTTTTCTTACAGCGATGGAGGTCATTTCCGGCCTGGCAGTGCCGGCGATCGCCAATCGCAGCCGTGACGGGCGTGGGATATTGGCGGTTCTGCTGTTGCTGATCATCGGCGGTTTCTGCGGGCTGATTCTCGCTCCGATAACTCTGGCCTTGTTATGGCCCTGTCTGTTGGGGCTGGGGATTGGCGGTCTGTTTCCGATGAGCCTGATCGTTGCATTGGATCACTGCGACGAGCCGCAGCGCGCCGGTGGCCTGACCGCGTTTGTGCAGGGGATCGGTTATCTGATCGCAGGACTGTCGCCACTGTTGGCAGGGATGATTCGCGATCGGCTGGGCAGTTTCGAAGGCGCGTGGTGGGCGTTGACGGCGGTGATGGTGATCATGCTGCTGATGGTGATGCGCTTCGACCCTCGCCATTACGCACGCCACTTCCAGAGTGCAATCTAGAGGCCTCTGGCCATCTTTCCCGCACGAAATCAGCAACGTCGTGTTGCTAAAAGTTTCTGTCCCACATGTGTCCGTGAAATGTCCTACAAGGGTTTCTCCTGGCACCATCGTTCCGTTAGGATCGTACGCACACGTTTGCGCGAATTCTGCGCAAGGGGGCACAGCGAGACGGAACTCATGCTGAACAGTAATTTGCTTCGCAAGCTCGACATGCAGGACTTGATGGTATTCGTCGCCGTGTACGAGCAGAGCAGTGTCACCGATGTCTCGGAAACCCTGTTCGTCAGCCAGTCCACCGTCAGTTATTGCCTGAAGAAACTGCGCACCAGTTTCGAAGACGAACTGTTCATCAACACCCGCACCGGCATGCGCCCGACCTACAAGGCTTGCAGCATGTACGGCCACGTGCAGAAGATCATCGAAAGCATCAACCTCTGCCACGCCGGTGCCCCGGCCTTCGACCCGAGTCGGCAGGCGGTGACTTTCAACATCTGCGCACCGGAATACTTCGAGCAATTGATTCTGCCGCGCCTGTTGAAGCGCTTCGACTTCGATGACTTGCCGGTGATGGTCAACATGCACAAGTTTGAAACCGACGTTCCGGCCGAAGAGTTGCGCGACGGCAGCCTCGATCTGGTGATCAGTTTCGGCCCGCACTTTCACCGCCAGCATGCGGATCTGAAATCACGGATGCTGCTTGAAGATGACCTGGTCTGCGTCTTCGACAAACGCGCCACGCCACTCGAACCGCGGTTGAGCCTGCAAGCATTCACCGAACGTCGGCATGTGTTCCCGACGCCGTGGACTTCAAGCACCAACATGGTCGACGGCTGGCTGGCGCGGCAGGCGCAGAAACGCCAGATCGTCGCGCGCTCGAACAGCTACAGCGCCGCGTTGAAGATGATCACCGGCACCGATTTCATCCTCACCCTGCCCCGGCGTATCCAGCGTCTGTTGACCAACGACGCGGTGTTCAACCACTGCGAGGCGCCCAATGGCTTGCCGGGTTTCACCCTCGACATGCAGTGGAGCCAGAACGCCGATCAGGACAGCGCCAACGTCTGGCTGCGCGAGCAAGTGATTCAAGTGTGCAGCGAGCTGGAAAACGCCTGAGCGTCAGACCCCGATCGCGGCTTTGCTGTAGGACTCGCGATCGATGTCGAGCAGTTCGACACACAGTTGCACTTCGAGCCCGGCCGGCCAGTCGCAGAGTTCCTGCAACACCGCCAGCAGGCTTTGCGAGAGCTGCTTCTTGATCTCCGCCGAGCGCCCGCTGAGCAAGGCCAGTTTCACATGGACGAAGGCGCGCTCGCCCTGCGCCGTGCCGACCTTGAAGTTGTCGATCTTGACCGCGCGGCTCTTGATATCGAACTCTGCGCCGAACTGACCGGAACCGACCAGCGTGTTGTTGAGCCGGATCAGGGCGATGTCAGCGTTCAACTGCGTCAGGTTGGCGGTGTATTCCATGTGCAGGTGTGGCATTGCGGATCTCCAGGCGGCGGATGCGGGGGCGTACATATACCACAATCACACAGCGTCATTTGTGGGAGCGAGCCTGCTCGCGAAAGCGTCCTTTCAGTTTGCACATCCGCGCCTGCCGAACGGCTTCGCGAGCAGGCTCGCTCCCACAGGGTTGTGTGGTGCTTGTCAGGACGGAATCAGCGGCCGTTCACTCATGAACGCTTCGAGCCGCGAGCGCAGCCAGCGTTCGGCCGGGTCGCTGTCGACGTGGCTGAGCCAGACCATCGACAGGTCCAGCGTCGGCGTCTTGAACGGAAACGGTTCCTGGAACAGCGCCCCCGACGCCGCCATCGCCGCTGCGGTGTAATCCGGCAGGCTGGCGATCAGGTCGGTGCCGGCCAGCAACGCCGGCAATGCGCTGTATTGCGGTACCGACAACACCACCTGCCGCGTGCGGCCCAGTTCCGCCAGCCACTCATCGGCGTAGCCACTGACATTCGCCGTGTGCGACACCAGCACATGCGGGCGAGCGCAATATTCGTCGAGGGTCAGCGGCGTATCAGAGGCATCGGCGCGCAGGATGCTCGGCTGGATGTGCCGCAGCAGTTTGCGTTTGGCGTTGGCCGGCAGGCCACGGGTCTGGCTGATGCCGACGGTGATATCGCCGGCGGCCAACAGGTCGGGAATGCGCCAGTAATCGACATGCTGCACCACGAACACCACGCTCGGCGCCTCTTGGCGCAGCGCGCGCAACAGCGGCGGCAGCAGGCCGAATTCGACGTCGTCGGACAGGCCGATGCGAAAGGTCATGGTGCTGGTGGCGGGATCGAAATCGCGGGTCAGGCTCAGCGCCGCCGACAGTGAATCCAGTGCCGGTTTGAGATGGCGATAAATGTCTTCGGCGCGGGCCGTCGGTTCCATGCGATGGCCGACGCGGATGAACAGCGGATCATTGAGCATCGTGCGCAAACGGTTGAGTGCCGAACTGATGGTCGGCTGGCCAAGAAACAGCTTCTCCGCCGCGCGGGTCACGTTGCGTTCGAGCATCAGGGTCTCGAACACCACCATCAGGTTGATGTCGGCCTTGCGTAGTTCATTGCGGTTCATCCATTGCCCCTGCTCCCGGAATAGCGGCAGTGTAGAAAAGCCCGGGACCCGGCGTCCATCAACGTTTGCGCGGTTTACTGCACACTCACGGATTTCACGCCCAGGCCCATGATGCGTGCGTCATCGCTCATTCCGAGACTGCGCGGGCTGACGGCGTCGGGCAAATGCAGTTCAAGTCTCAGCGCGCCATCCTCCGGCAGGGTTTGCCTGACCTGTTCATTCAACGGAATTTCCAGAGAATTGCCCTGAAAGGCTGTCAGCCGAGTCGAAAGAACTTCAACGCCGTTGAGCCTGACGATGACTCGCTGAGCAAGAGTTGGCGGCATGACGAACGCCAGCGCCTGGATCGAAATCGATTTAGCTCGCGCTGGCACGCGCAGCGCCATTTCCGCGTCATGGCCCTCACTCCAGGTGCCCCACGCTTCCGGCGCCCCCCAGCCTTTGATCAGTTGTCGACTCTTGCGATCGAATGTGTAGACAACGCCCGGACGGCTCAGCGCGATGGATGCCAGCGCCCGCCCCTCATCGATCATCGGCAGACATTGCTGACAACGCTTCCAGCCTGGTGCAAGCACAACGAAGTCATCGACCCGGGTCAGCAGATCGCTATCGCTGTGAACGCTTTTGGCCGCCAGAGCCTGCGCTTCATCGTCCAGGATATATAGAGAATCGGCTTCGTACTCTCCGGTTTGCAGCCGATGCCGAGCCACGCGCTGCGCCTTGTCGAGCGCCGAAATGCTCATGCGCCCCATGTACACCGCGTCGGTTTTCAGACCATGTGCTCCAGCGAAATCAGCGATCGCTTGCCAGCGTTCGGGCTGGTTTTGCGGCAGCAACCCGCGAACATTCCCGTAGTGGCCGGCCGCGCTGTTCCAGAAGGGGTCGCGCATCGGACTGACCCAGTCCGATGCGGGGGCTACCATCCTTGATGCGCGCAGCCCCGCCCAGCCGTTGTGCGTATCTGCCACCTGCACCACCAGCGCCAAGGCGAGTAACCCTATGGCAACTGGCGCGCGAAAGCCCCGCACAAGCAGGTACACGAGGAACAGTTCGATTGCATAAAAGACCGGCCAGAACATGCGCCCTGAAGCGCGAAAAATACTGGCCAGCCGCTCGATGAATGTCGGCAAAGGATAGTTGAAAGTCTGCGTCCCGACACCGATGTGATGGGACAACGCGAACAGGGTCAGGCCGATCATTGCGAACACCAGCCACCACCGATCGCCCAGCGCAGCCCTCGGCGAAATCCCGCCGCGCAACCCTGCCACCGCCGCCAGTGGTAACAGCATCAGCACACCGAGGCCGAAATAATTGAAGCCTTCATAATCGCCGCCGCCGGTGCGGATGTCCGGCAATACCTGCGACCAGCCATCCGAATCGAATGGCGCCAGCAGATTCATCCGGTAAAAACCGACCCCCCCACTGCCGGCGCCGTCGGCAATGCTGAAGTATCCGGCCTGCCAGCAACACACGCTGACCAGTGCGAACAGACCGCCGAACTCGATCAGCCCCTGACGGCGAGTCAATCGGTCAAAAATGACTTTGCCGAGCAGATCGGCAAACCAGATCAACGCCACCATGACCAACAGATACGCATGCACCAGAGCTGTCGCCGCCAGCAGACAGCCCCAGGCCAGCCGCCGCCGTTGCAACGCGGGATGCAGCGCCAGGTAAAGTGCCGCCAGTAGCAGAAAGTGCCCGGCCAGAGACAGATGTCCTCCGGCACGAACAAACATCGGCGGGGAAAACAGCAACAGTCCCGTGGCCAGAAGCCGGATTACGACGTTATCCGTGATCAAGCCGAGCAGTTTCCAGCCGAACCACGCTTGCAGTACGAAACAGATGAGCAACCACAAGCCAAAATACTGGAACGTCTCTGGCAGCCAGGCGTTGAACGGTTTGAACAGCAGTGCCAGCAGCGGATTGGAGTCAGAAAAGATGATCGCACTGCCCAACTCCATGCCGTACGACGGGTTGAGCCCGAGGGGAAAAGTCCACGGCGACTGGCGGAAAAAAACCCAGCCCAGATAATGCGTAGCCGGATCGCCCTCGCTGAGCCAGGCAATGTTCTGCGGATCGAGTGCACGCGGACCGATCACCATGAAAAAAGCAAGCACGCCCAACAGCAACGGCAGAATCGTCAACGCTGAAGATCTGTTCCAGGGCTTCATCGATACGTCCAGAAATTATGCAAAACGAAAGTAAATGCCGGCACCGTCAGGGCCACGGCGCCGATCCCGAGCAGATAGTGCAACCCAGCCATTTGCGCCGCCCAGGCAACCAGCATCGCCAATAGAAAACCGCCCGCCGAGACCGACACAAAGCGCAGTAACGTGCGCCCGTGCAGGCGAGCTGAAAAGCTCCAGGTGGTGTTGATCACATAAGACACAATGGTCGCCACGGCAAAGGCGAAACCATTGGCCAGCGGCGGTTCGGGCGCGATGAAGCGGATGAACAGCACAGCCACCAGCGCATGCAGCGCAGTGACGAACAGCCCGGTCAGGGCAAAGCGCAGACCACGGCGGACCAACGCTGAACGATCACTGCCGATCACGGTTTCTGCGCCAGCACGAAGACGCTCAAACCGGCCAGCCGGTTTCTGCCCATCAACGGCAATTCCAGCCGGCACAGAGTCTTGAGCACGCTGTTGACCCACGGGTGATGACGCTTGAGTTGCGACTGTGGCTCTGCGGTTTGCGAACCTTGAGGCATCAGGCGCAACGCAGCGGCGATAGGAAACACCGCACCGAAATAGTAGGCGCCGCGCTGCACGGTCAAACCGGCATCGCCCGCCAGGGTTTCGAATTGCGCGAGGGTGTAGCGGCGCTTGTGCTCGAGAAAATCATCATGACCGCTCCAGAGAAACTGGAACGCTGGCACCGTCATCAGAAAACGACTGCCCGAAGGCACTTTATCGACGTAGCTTTTGAGCAGGCCGAGGTCGTCGTCGACATGCTCGAGCACGTCCATCAGTAACACCAGATCGGCATCGATGCTGTCGATGCCGCGTCGGTAATGCACCGGTTTGCACGCGCTGGTGGCGCTCGAATCGGCGGGGTAACTGATGTCGACGCACCATGCCTCATGCGCGTCGGTGTGGGTCAGCAGATGGTGCGAGAAAAACCCCGAGCCGGCACCGACATCGAGTATTCGCCGAATCGGCATGTCACCCAGCAATCGCCGGGTCGCCGCCGCTTTGCAGCAGTAATACCAATGCTCATCGATACTGTCGCCGAGGATGTCGGTTTCCTTGAGATCCATCTGTCAGTCCTTGGGGTCGTAGACGCGACGCACCAGAAAAACCGGTCGGCGTTTGGATTCGATATAGGTGCGGCCGAGGTATTCGCCGAGTACGCCAATGCCGATCAATTGCAGACCGCCAAGGAACGTGACTGCGACCATCAGCGACGCATAACCGGGCAAGTCGACGCCGTGGATCAGTGTGCGCAGGACAATGAACATGGCGAACGCAAACGACACCAGCGAAACCGTCGCCCCCAGGTAGGTCCAGACCCGCAGCGGCTCGGTGCTGAAACTGGTGATGCCTTCGAGGGCGAAATTCCACAGCCGCCAGCCATTGAACTTGCTTTGCCCGGCCACGCGCTCGGGGCGCTCGTAGTCGACGTGGGTGGTGCGAAAACCGACCCAGGCGAACAGACCTTTCATGAAGCGCCGCGACTCAGGCAGGGTCAGCAACGCATCGACCACGCAGCGGTCCATCAGGCGGAAGTCGCCAACGTTCTCCGGCAACGGCTGTTCGGCGATGCGGTTGTGCAGGCGATAGAACCAGTGGGCCGAGGTCGACTTGGCCCACGTGTCGCTGCGGCGGCTGACGCGATGCCCCAGCACCACTTCGTAACCTTCACGCCAGCGCTCGATCATTTGCAAGATGACTTCCGGCGGGTCCTGCAGATCGGCGTCGATCGGTACCACGATCTGCCCGCCGGCCATTTGCAGACCGGCCGACAACGCCGCTTCCTTACCAAAGTTTCGACTCAGGTCGACGATGCGCAGACGCGAGTCTTGCCGCTGCCGTTCAAGCAAGCGCTCAAGGGTCGTGTCGGTGCTGCCATCGTTGATGAAGACCAGTTCAAGATCGATCAGCGCCTGCGCCTGAAAGACCTCGTCGATGCGCGAAAGAAAGCTGTCGAGGCTGTCGGCCTCGTTGAAAACGGGGATCACCAGCGACAACGTCACCTGCCCGGCCTGTTGCGTTCCGTGCTCAGTCAAAGGAGTGCTCTTTTTATAGTTTGTCGGTCATCGAAAGTTTTTCGAGGCCATGAGCCGTCCCGTATTAAGCAGTAGCAGGCACGCACGTGCAAGCATGACACGGCGTCATATCGGCCAATTCGCCGGGCAGTCGCGGCGCTCTGGGCAGGGTCTTTCAGAAACATTCGCGAACGATTGGAAACAAATCCCCGATAGCCAAAAAAACCCGCTGCGCTAGGCTTGCGTCGATGCGCCACACCGGTTGGCGCGCACATCCATCGCAGGGAGCGAACCCCATGTATTTCGAAATCTACCGACAAACCCGAGGCACCCCGAGCACTGGCAAAGGCCAATGGCGCTGGCGTCTGCGCGCGCGCAACCATGAGACCGTGGCCAGTGGCGAATCGTATGTGAACAAGGCTGATTGCCTGCACGTGATCAATCTGATCAAAGCCGTACAGGGCGAGACGCCGATCAAGGAAATTTGAGCGACGCCCTTTTCATCTGCAAAGCGGCACCGTCTGTCGCCCTTCAAAGGGTTTATTTGAATGCTTGTCAGCGGTGTTCATCAAAGGTGCATGTACTGCAATTTTTGCTGCCATGCACCCAAGGATTTCAGCCATGTCCCATGAGCACCGCTACCTCGTCAGTTTCATCGTCGACAACCAGCCGCAAAGCCGCACGCTGATCCACGATGGCGAGACCCTTGATCCGGGTCTCGCTGAAACCCTGGTCAAGACCGCTTTCGCCGAATTGAAGACCGCTTCACTGAGCGACGTCCAGGTGCAGAAACGCACCAGGCCCGACGAAGGCGACAACGTCCCCGGCCACTATCAGCAGCCATGAGCCTATCCCGGGCCGCCACCATCCATCGATGCTGCGGAGGTTACGCGCCATGAAATCACTCGCCGCGATCTGCCTTGCGGTCTTGGCTATGAGCGTCCAGCCAGGCCATGCAGACACCATCGACGCCTTCATCGAAGAGGCGGCACAGCAAAGCCTGTTCCAGCACAACAGTTCGCGCATCGCTTTGGAAAAGGCAACCTTGCCCGAAGTCAAAGCGTTCGCCAGACAAATGATCGCCGACCATGAGCGCTTCGATAAACAAATCAGGCAGCTGGGGCAAAGCCAGCAGATGGCGGTTCCCACCGAACCCTCGGTGGCATCCAAAGCCAAGCAGCTACGCCTTGAATCAAGGGATGACGCCTTCGACCGCATTTACATCGACAGCCAGGCCGAAACCCTTGAGCAAAAGCTGATGCTGTTCAAGAAAGAAGCGCTGTCATCACAAAATCCGCAGCTCAAGGCTTTCGCCCAATCCGCGTTGCCGGACATCGAGAAACAGGCAAAAACTGCCCGCGACCTGCAGGAAAAACTCAAGCCCTCCGCTGGCGCACTGAAATCCGTCAACCCCTGACCAACCGGGGAACAATCAAAGCTGTAATAGAACCACGCCCACCAGTACGGCAATCACTGCCGATACCGCCAGCACTTGAGTCGAAGTCAAGGCCAGTGCCGCGTCCTTTGAGCGGCCGATAAAGCGGCCGCGAATCTGATGCCGATCCGGCTGCGCTTCGAACAGGTTGTCCGGGTGCTCGTTGTCTTCCGGCTCGTTGGTTTGCTGGCCAGACCAGGCGGCGCGCGCCATCAGGCGGTCGAGCAAACCCGGCATGACCGACTGCCCAATAATCGCTTTGATCGTCGACCACCCTAGCCACAACTCTCGCGGTGGATGCTTTACCACACTGAAAATCGCCCGTGCCGCTACGTCGGGGTCGTGAATCGGTGGCACCGGTTGGGGACGCTTGGGCAATTTGTTGCGTGCCCAATCGAACTGCGGGGTATTGATCGCCGGCAATTGCACCATGCACACGCGAATATGGCTGCGCTCATGCAGCAACTCACAGCGCAATGAATCAGTAAAACCGCGTACAGCGAACTTCGCCCCGCAATAGGCGGCCTGCAACGGAATGGCGCGATAGGCCAGTGCCGAGCCGACCTGGATGATCACCCCTTTGTTGCGCGGACGCATCAACGACAGCGCCGCCAAAGTGCCATGAACCGTGCCGAGATAGGTCACCTGAGTGACGCGCTCGATCTCGGCGGCAGACAATTGTTCTATCGGCGAGAGCACCGTGACCATCGCCGCGTTGACCCACACCGCCAGCGGCCCAAGCGTGGCTTCCAGTTGCTGCGCAGCCTCTTGCACGGCGAGCGCATCGGCGACATCGACGCTAACCGTTTCAACCTGAACGCCATACGCTTGCAGCTCCTCCTGCGTGGCGGCCAGTCCCGCCGGATCACGCGCCAACAGGCCGATACGGTAGCCGCCAGCGGCAAACCGGTGGGCCACCGCGCGACCCACGCCAGCACTGGCGCCGCTTATCACCACCAAAGGTTGCTCCTGCATGAACCGTTCTCCCTGATGCTCAGTCGATCGGCCCGATGTTGATCATCAGGTCATCGCCCAGTCCTTGCACCTTGGCCAGTACGTCCACCGGCGTTTCGCTGGAAAAATGCACCACGTAGCCCATGCCGCTGCCATCTTCTTCGATTGCGCTGACCCACGACTCCACCTCGTCAGCATCCAGCCCCAGCGCCTGACCGAACTGGCGGTTGCGGTGATCGGAATCGGTTTCGTCCATCGGATAATCACTCATAGCAAACATCTCCTCGGGGATCGTCCCCTCACTGGTTGCTCAATGTGGTCTTAAGGATGGACGCCGAACGTTCGCTGACAGTTCGTTTTTTCAGCCGAGCATCGAGCGCAGCTTGCGCAGCAGATCCACCGGCGCGTAGGGCTTGGCGATCAATTCGAACTCATTGTCAGCCAGCTCATTGGGCGTCGACTCGTCCGCGCAGTAGCCGGTCGTCAGCAGGATTTTCATGGCCGGATAGCGCTGGCTGATTTCCCGCGCCAGCGCCAGCCCGTTCATCTCACCGGGCATGACCAGATCGGTGAAGACCAGCTCATAATCGCTAGTCTGCAACATCGCCAGTGCCTCGCTCGCGTCTGCAGCGATGGTGATCCGGTAACCCTGTTCGGACAGTACGAAGCGCGCCAGTTCAGCGACTTCGGCGCGATCCTCGACGATCAGGATGCGCTCCGTGCCCTTGAGATTTTCTGCGATTTCAGCGGAGCCAGGTGCCGATAGCTGACTGTCATCCGCCGGGAAGAACAGGCGCACCGTGGTGCCGAGCCCCGGCGTCGATTCGATTTTGACCACACCGCCGGATTGCTTGACGAAGCCATAGACCATCGATAGCCCGAGGCCAGCGCCGCTACCTTCCTCTTTCGTGGTGTAGAACGGCTCCATGACCTTGTCGAGATCGTCAGCGGCAATGCCCACGCCGTTATCGGCGATCGCGATGCAGACGTAACGCCCCGCCGCCAGCCCGCCCTGATGTGGATCCGTGGCATCCGGGACAACGACGTTGCGCGTCTGCACGGTGATCACCGGCTGTTGCTGCTGCCCCAACGCATCGCGGGCATTGGACAGCAGATGATTCAGTGCCATCTCGGCCTGCGCCGGGTCGAGCCGGCAGTTCCACAAGTCCTCGGCCAGTTCGAATCGCGGTTCCAGATCGGCGGATTCATGCGTCGGCAGCGTAGAGCGCTCAAGCAAGGCATTGAGATTGATCACCCGGCCTTCGAGCCGTTGCCGGCGGGAGAATGCCAGCAGATGCTGGGTCAGCAAACGTGCTTTTTCCGCCGCCGCGCGAGCGTGGCCGGCGCCGACTACGATGCGTTGCGGATCAATGCTCGGCCGCTTGGCGGTGTGCTGGATCAGCTCGATGTAGCCGATCATCACTTGCAACAGATTGTTGAAATCGTGGGCGATGCCACCGGTCAACTGGCCCAGCGCTTCCATGTTCTCGCTGTAGCCCAGGCCGTCCTCGGCGTCGCGTCGGCGGCTGACGTCCATTTGCGAGGCGAAGAAATACACCAGTTGCCCGCGCTCGTTGAATAGTGGCGCGATAAACAGCTCGTTCCAGAACGACGAGCCATCCTTGCGATAGTTGAGTACCTCCACGCAGGTTTCGTGTTGATGTTTGAGCGCTTGCTTGACCTGTTGCAAGACGGAACGATCAGTCTGCTCGCCTTGCAGAAACCTGCAGTTGCGCCCGAGCACTTCTTCCAGCTCGTAGCCGCTGAGTTCAAGAAACGCATTGTTGGCAAAAATGATGGGATCGTCGGGCTGCGCTGGATCGGTGACAATCATGGCCATGCGGCTGACCTGCACCGCCGCGAAAAACACATCTTTGCGTTCTTGCGAAAGGGTCGCCGCATCGGCGCGGTCGACGATCGGCCTGGATTTTCTGGGCAAGTTGACCTCCGCTAAGTGACTCCGTTTCGCTGTGACCATCATCAGCGAGCGAAGTGCCAAGGCCGGACACCGCAACGGCGGGTGTCTGATGAATTGTCCCGATACTTCGATGGATCCCAATCGCCTCGCTGATTGTCGAAAGCTCACCGAGAACTGCACGCAATATCTGAAATCCGATCCGCCAGGGAGAACCACCGTGGATTTGTTGTTTCTGGGCACGTCTGCCGGCGTGCCGACCCGCCAGCGCAACGTCAGCGCAACAGCATTGATCGCCTCTGCCGGCAAGGGCTGGTACCTGATCGATTGCGGTGAAGGCACCCAGCATCAGGTGCTGCGCACGCCGCTGTCACTGAGTGAATTGCGGGCGATTTTCATCACTCATGTGCACGCCGATCACTGCCTGGGCTTGCCGGGTCTGCTGGCGAGCACCGGCATGTCCGGACGCACGCGGCCGCTGGACATTATTCTGCCGGCGGCGCTGCAGCCGTGGCTGAGAATGAGCCTGGAGGTGACGCAATCGCATCTGCCTTTCGAGATCAACCTGCATGCTGTGGAAACGCTTACCGAATGGCGCAACCTCAACGTCCAGGTGCAGACCGTCGAGTTGTCGCACCGTGTGCCGTGTCACGGTTATGTATTTACCGAGTCCGACCCGGAACCACGTCTCGATGTGCAGCGACTCGACGCTGAAGGCATCGAACGCGGCCCGCTCTGGGGTCAGTTGGCCCATGGTCAGGACGTGGAGGTTGACGGGCGGATGCTGCACGCTCGCGACTATCTGCTGAGCGCGCGACCTGATCGGCGCATCATCGTCTGCGGCGACAACGATCGGCCGGCGCTGCTGGCAGAAGTGGCGCAATCGGCGGATGTGCTGGTGCATGAAGCGACATTCGTGCAGGCAGCAATCGACCGCGCTCGTGCCAGTTACGGCCACAGTAGCGCCGCCGCTGTCGCCGGTTTCGCCGAATCCGCCGGGGTGCGCAATCTGGTGCTGACGCACTTTAGCGCGCGCTATCAGGCCAACCCGGCGCTGAGTCCATCCATCGAAGATGTGCGCAGTGAAGCGGCGGCGCTGTATGACGGCCAACTGATTCTCGCGCGGGATCTGCAGCGCTATCACTTGGATCGGCTGGGTCATTTGCAACCGGTGGAGATCGAGCGCAAGCCGCTGCAGGTCGCACCATAATTTGATAGCGCGTCCGCCCGTCTGGCAGGCGGACGCCGGTGGCAAGGGTTACTTCTTGGCTTCTTTATCCGGATCCGCCGAGCGTTCGAGAAACGCGTTGGTCAGTTGCGGCAAATGCTTGAGCAGCCATTCAGCCATGGCCACTTCCTGCGGCAGAATCTGTTCGCAGGCCTTCTGCGTCTGCGTGTCCCCCGCCGCTTTCGCCGCTGCGATCAGCACGGTATAGCTGGCGACCTCCATGTTCTCGAAAACGTAGCCGGCCATGGCGCCCTTGATCACTTCATCGCTCATCAAGGAGCCGCCAACAGCCTGACCGAACGCCATCAACTTGCCGCCCAGGTCTTTCATCGTCGAGGATTCACCGCCCAGACGTTGCAGGCATTCGTCGATGAGTTTCTGCTGGCCGAGGGTTTCTTCGATGTGCTGATCGATGCGCGCCTTGAGCTGCGGGTAATGTTCCAGACGCTTGGATTGTGCCTTGAGCATTTGCTCGGCCTGTTGCTCCATGGCATGGGCATCACGCAGCCAGTCGAGCAGGTTTTCCTGTGGAGTAGCCATTGTCGAGTCCTCTTCTTGATGATTTCCCAGTGATCAACCGGGGCGCGCCGCCTGATGTCTGGCGCGCCCCACGTGCCTTACAAACCAGGCTTGGCCTGCGCGCCGGCGCCCAGATCCGCACCGGTGACCGGCTCGCTGTTGGGGTCGGACATGGTGCGCATTTTCATGTTTTCCAGCAGCGCTTCGTCGGCGCTGTCCAGTTGCACGGTGGCCAGGCCATCGCCGCCGTCGACCGCCGGCGTCGGGCTTTCGACGAACTCCCAATCGTCGCCCTGATTCCAAGGGCCGCGCATGCTTTCGGTGCCTTGCGACATGTTGAAGTAGACGTTGGTGAACTCAGGCATGCCGGGCAGCTTGCCTTGCGGGAAGTTTGGCTGAATCGAATGCAGGGCTTTTTCGAAAGACAACTGGTGGGCGATCTCACGGGTCATCAGAAAGCCCAGCGCCTCTTTCACGCCGGGGTCATCGGTCACGTTCATCAAGCGCTCATAGACGATCTTCGCCCGTGCTTCAGCAGCAATATTGGAGCGCATGTCGGCGGTCGGCTCACCGATGGTATCGACGTACGCCGCCGTCCAGGGCACACCGGCAGAGTTGGTCAGCGGCGAACCGGCACCGTAGAGCAGGCTGGTGATGTGCGAGTCATTGCCGTTGCCATTGAGCGAGCGATACAGCTCGCCCTCCTGCTCGACACCTTCCGCCATCCGGCCTTTCGCGCCCTTGTTGAGCATGACGATGATCGAGCCAATGATTTCCAGGTGGCTGAGTTCTTCAGTGGCAATGTCCATCAGCAGGTCTTTGCGTCCCGGATCGTCCTCGGCCAGGGCTTGAGTGAAATAGCGCGAAGCCGCCGCCAGTTCACCTTGCGCGCCGCCAAACTGCTCGAGCAACAGATTGGCCAACCCCGGATTGGGCTGGGCGACACGAACGGTGTATTGAAGTCGCTTGTTATGTAGAAACATGACAAATCTCCTCAGTCGGGTAAGCGTGGCAAGTTCTGGGTAAAAGTTTGCCTACCCTTTTGTGAAGCATTGTCGTTGCGGAAATTTCAAAAAATTTGCGGCGACAGGACAAATGGTTTGACCCGCGCCAACAAGCGAAACGGGGCTATACCGCTGAGGATATTCGCACTGGAATGACCGGAACTTATTGCCGGAATCGAGTCTCCAGCGCGCGATTCGATTTCCGGCGCCGCGACCACTAACGCAGCAAATGCACCACCAGCCCGACCAGTGCACAGCCCAGCAACACCTGAATCACTCCGCGCTTGAAGCGAAACAGGGCAATGGCCGCGGCAAGCGCAATCAACGCCGACGGCCAGTCCAGGCTGCCGCTGAAGCCTTGTGGCCAGAGCACGTGGTAGCCGAAGAAACACGCCAGATTGAGAATCACCCCAACCACCGCAGCGGTGATCGCGGTCAGTGGGGCGGTGAATTTGAGTTCGTCGTGCGTCGACTCCACCAGCGGGCCACCGGCGAGGATGAACAGGAAGGAAGGCAGAAAGGTGAACCACGTCACCAGCGCGGCGGCGACCGCTCCGGCGAGAAACACCTGATCGGCGCCGAACACCTGCGTCACATAAGCGCCGACAAAACCGACAAACGCCACCACCATGATCAGCGGCCCCGGTGTGGTTTCGCCCAGCGCCAAGCCGTCGATCATCTGCGTTGGGGTCAGCCAGCCGTAGTGACCGACCGCACCTTGATAGACATAGGGCAGCACCGCATAAGCTCCACCGAAGGTGAGCAGCGCTGCCTTGGTGAAGAACCAGCTCATCTGCGTCAGTGTGCCCTGCCAGCCGAATAGCGCGGTCAATACTCCCATCGGCAACGCCCAAAGCGCCGCCCCGATCACGGCGAGCGTGGCCAGTTTCGTCCAGCTGAAACGGGCATGGGCCGGGGTTGGCGTATCGTCGTCGATCAACGCCGCGCCGAAAGACTTCTTCGCTGCGCTATGCCCGCCGGCCCTGAATTTCTCCGGCGCCAGGCGACCGCCGAAATAGCCAATCACCGCCGCGCCCAGCACGATCAACGGGAACGGCACATTGAACGCAAAAATCGCCGTAAACGACGCCGCCGCAATCGCCCACAGCCAATTGTTCTTCAGCGCCCGCGAACCGATGCGATGCGCCGCCTGCACGACAATGGCCGTCACCGCAGGCTTGATCCCGTAAAACAGCCCGGCGACCACCGGCACTTCACCGAAGGCGATATAGAGCCACGACAGGAAAATCAGGATGAACAGCGAAGGCAACACGAACAACGCCCCGGCCACAATCCCGCCCCAGCTCCGATGCATCAGCCAGCCAATGTAAGTCGCCAACTGCTGCGCCTCAGGTCCGGGCAGCAACATGCAATAGTTCAAGGCATGCAGAAAACGCCGCTCGGAAATCCAGCGCCGCCGCTCGACCAACTCCTGGTGCATGATCGAAATCTGCCCGGCCGGCCCGCCGAAACTGATAAAGCCCAGCTTCAACCAGAACCAGAACGCCACGCGCAGACTCATGGCCTGCGGCCTAACGTCGTCATCACCCGCCAACGGCTGAACTTCACTCATCGAGCTGTTCCTTTTATGCAGTCGGCAGGTTGTACCCGAAAAGCGCAACGAACAAAACGCCAGAAACGAAAAAGCCCCCGTAATCAGTAACGATTACGGGGGCTTCGTCTTGTTCAATAATGGCGGAGAGATAGGGATTCGAACCCTAGGTACCGGTGAAGGTACAACGGATTTCGAATCCGTCCCATTCGGCCACTCTGGCATCTCTCCAACGGCGCGCATCATAACAACACTTTCGTTGGTTGCGAACCCCCCAAACGAAATTTTTTCCGTGCTATCAGATGCTTGCGTCGATTAAAGCGGTACGCCCAGACGAGCGGCGACTTCTTCGTAGGCTTCGATGACGTCACCGAGGCCCTGGCGGAAGCGGTCCTTGTCCATCTTCTTCTTGGTGTCCTTGTCCCACAGACGGCAGCCGTCCGGGCTGAACTCGTCGCCGAGGACGATGGAGCCGTCGCTGAACACGCCGAATTCAAGCTTGAAATCGACCAGAAGCAGGCCGGCGTCGTCGAACAGTTTGCTCAGGACTTCGTTGACCTTGAGCGACAGTTCCTTCATGCGCGCCAGTTGCTCGGCGGTACCCCAGCCGAATGCCACGACGTGGGATTCGTTGATGAACGGGTCGCCCTTGGCGTCGTCCTTCAAGAACAGTTCGAAGGTGTACGGGTTGAGCTTCATGCCCTCCTCGACGCCCAGACGCTTGACCAGGCTGCCGGCGGCGTAGTTACGCACGACGCATTCGACCGGGATCATGTCGAGCTTCTTCACCAGGCATTCGTTGTCGCCCAGCAGTTTGTCGAACTGGGTCGGCACGCCGGCCGCTTCGAGTTTCTGCATGATGAAGGCGTTGAACTTGTTGTTCACCATACCCTTGCGATCAAGCTGTTCGATGCGCTTGCCGTCGAACGCCGAAGTGTCGTTGCGAAACAGCAGGATCAAGCGGTCAGCGTCGTCGGTCTTGTAAACCGATTTGGCTTTGCCGCGGTAGAGTTCTTCACGTTTTTCCATGATGGGCTCCGCTTGCTAAGTAGGTGGGCTAGGCGATGTGGCGCCAGTCGAGCCCTGAATCTTGATCGGCCAGTTGCAGCCAGTCCGGGTCGCACCCGAGGGTGTCGACAAAACATTGCCGGGCCAGCTGCGGCAGGTTGTTCTTGCTGCTCAGATGGGCCAGCACCAGGTGTTGCAAACCCTGCCAGCCCAACTCGGCCACCAGGAATGCCGCCTGATGGTTGTTCAGATGTCCGCGTTCGCCGCCCACCCGTTGCTTGAGAAAGTACGGGTAGTGACCACGGGCCAGCATGTCGCGGCAATGGTTCGACTCGATCATCAATGCATCGAGGTCCCGATAGCCATCCAGCACCCGCTCGCAGAACGATCCCAGGTCGGTCAACAGGCCGAAGCGCCGCTGTTCCTGATCGCTGAAAACGTACTGGGTCGGCTCCTGCGCGTCATGGGCCACGGCAATGACCCCGACGTTCAGTGCGCCGATCTGCAGTTGCTCGCCGCCGGCCAGAAAGCCTGCCGGTTCAAGCGGTTTGCGCATCCCGCGCAACGTGCCACGACTGAGGTAGACCGGCAGATTGTAGCGCCGAGACAGCAAACCCACGCCATGCACGTGGTCGGCATGTTCGTGGGTCACAAGTATCGCGCTCAGTTGCGCCGGGTGAACACCCAGGCGCAACAGACGTCTTTCGGTTTCCCGCAGGGAAAAACCACAATCCACCAGCACGTACGTATCAGCACTGGCGATCAGCGTGCCGTTCCCTTGGCTACCGCTGCCGAGAACGGCAAAACGCATATCGGATCAGCCCAGGTTGTCCTGAATCACGCTCAACACTTTACGCGCGACATCGGCCGGCGCGACGGTGTTGATGTTCTTTTCGACGGTAACCTGGATGTTCTCGCCCACCTTGCTCAGGCGAACCTGATAACGCTCGGCGCGGGCTTCGACTTCTTCCTTGCTCGGCGCACTGCCGAACAGGCTGCTGAAGAAGCCAGGCTTGTCGTCTTTCTTCTCGGCTTTTTCGGCCAGGTTGATGTAGTACAGGCCCAGGCTGCGGTTGATGTCTTCAACGCGCCATTCGCCCTGTTCCAGCGCACGGCCGACGCTCGACCAGGCGCGGTCCAGATCGGTACCGACGTTCAATACCGGGTTGCCGCTGCCGTCTTCGTTCAGGCTGACACGGCTCGGCGCGTCGAAATCACGCGAGGCCAGCATCGACACCGAACCGCCCTTCTCGGACGTGCGGCTCATGCTCGCGAGCATGTCGTCGACCAGCGCAGCGTCGAGGCCAGTGTTGACCGAACGGTTGGTGAAAGCCACGTCGGCCGTGCTGCCGGCAGGACGCTCGGCGCTGACCACGTAGATCTCACTGGTGTTGCGCTGCACGCCCGGCTCGATGCGTACACGCACGCGGGTTTCGCTGTCGCTGGCGATACCGGCCGCACTCAGGCGTTTGGCCATCGATGCGGACAACTCGTCGGAGTGCTGCCAGGTGGTGGTGAACTCACCGGTCTGCGGACGCTGTTCATCCAGACGGAAACCGTTGTCCTGGAAGAACTGCAGCGCCACTGGCCAGACTTCGGCCGGCGGGTGCTGAGCCACGACCCAACGCGAATCACCGCTCTTCTGCAGCGAGTAATCAGTTGCGTCGGCAACCGCCGAAAGCGGCTGAGGACGCGGCACGACGTATTCGCCCGTCGCGGTGTCATCGGCCACGTTGCGCGGGATCGGCAACAGCGGATCGAGACGCTTGGCAGTGCTTACATCCGGTGGCAATTGCATCGGTGCAGTCTGTTGCGCTTGCAGGTAATCGCTTCCACGGTCGCGGAAATAACCTTCCGGCCCCCAGACCCATCCGCAGCCACTGGTGCTGGAGATAATCAAGGCAAGTGCGGAAAGTCCGGCCATTCGCTTCATGCGTTGTACTTCCTCAATTAAACCAGGACGTTGCACTGGCGCAGGGCCGAGCGCAGCGTTTCATGACAAGGGGTGCTCAGCCAGGTCAGTGGCAGGCGGATGCCTTCGTGCATCAGGCCCATTTCGACCAAAGCCCACTTCACCGGAATCGGGTTGGCTTCGATGAACAGATCCTTGTGCAGCGGCATCAGTTTTTCGTTGATTGCGCGTGCGGTATCGGCGTCGCCCTTGAGCGCAGCCTCGCACAGGTCAGCCATTTCGCGCGGGGCGACGTTGGCGGTGACCGAGATGTTGCCTTTGCCGCCCAGCAGGATCAGCTCGACAGCGGTCGGATCATCGCCGGACAGCACGATGAAATCCTTGCTCACGCCCTCGATGATCGCTTTGGCGCGCTTGAGGTCGCCGGTAGCTTCCTTGATGCCGATGATGTTCGGCACGGTGGACAGGCGAATCACCGTCTCGGCCTGCATGTCGCAGGAGGTGCGGCCGGGAACGTTGTAGAGAATCTGCGGAATGTCGACCGCTTCAGCGATGTGCTTGAAGTGCTGGTACAGGCCTTCCTGGGTCGGCTTGTTGTAATAAGGAACCACCAGCAGGCAGGCATCGGCGCCGGCGGCCTTGGCGTTGCGGGTCAGCTCGACGGCTTCGCGGGTCGAATTGGCGCCGGTGCCGGCGATGACCGGAATGCGCCCGGCAACCTGTTTGACCACGGCTTTGATGACGGCGATGTGCTCTTCTACATCAAGGGTGGCCGACTCGCCGGTAGTACCGACGGCGACGATGGCATGGGTGCCGTTCTTGAGGTGGAAGTCCACGAGTTTGCTGAGGCTGTCCCAGTCAAGACGCCCTTGTGCATCCATGGGAGTGACCAGTGCCACCATACTGCCCGCAATCATGAAACCGCTCCTGCCGGAAAAAGAGAGCGGTAATGGTACTGGCGCCAAGATGCTTGCACAAGCGAAGTACTGCGCCGCCGCCATTCCCCTTGGCGCCGCTTTTCGCTACCCTTCAGACTTTGATCGGTACAGATCAGCTTGTACGCCGGGTTTCAGCCTCCCCTTTCGGCCTCCCAGGCCCCGTTCCTGCGTCGCATCGACGCGCTCCCGCACAGTGGAGCGAGCCGCGAACGCTGGCCGGGGCTCTTTATACGGACCGCCAGAACAGGCACGCCCGGCCACCAACGCCCGTCAACCTACCGACCGCTCATCGCTTTAGGAATGCTGCATGTCCACCCCCACAGTTCGCGAACAATTCCTTGTCATCAGTGCCCTCGGCGCCAACCCCATGGAGCTGACCAACGTCCTGTGCCGCGCCAGCCATGAAAACCGCTGCGCCGTCGTCACCTCTCGCCTGACCCGCCACGGCGAGTGCAGCGCCCTGGTGCTGGAAATTTCCGGCAGCTGGGACGCCCTCGCGCGCCTCGAAGGCAGCCTGCCATTGCTGGCCAAGCGTCACGCTTTCACCGTCAACGTGGTGCGCAGCGCCGCTCTGGAAAATCGCCCGCAGGCGCTGCCTTACGTGGCTTACGTCAGCTCGGCGTATCGCCCGGACATCATCAATGAGCTGTGCCAGTTCTTCATGGACCACAACGTCGAGCTGGAAAACCTCACCTGCGACACCTATCAGGCGCCACAGACCGGCGGCACCATGCTCAACGCTACGTTCACCGTGACCCTGCCGGCCAACACCCAGATCAGTTGGCTGCGCGATCAGTTCCTCGATTTCGCCGACGCGATGAACCTGGATGCCCTGATCGAGCCTTGGCGCCCACAAAACCCAATGTAAGGAAGCTTTCATGGCCGTAGTCATCGACCAACCGGTTGCGGATTTCACCGCACCTGCGACCAGCGGGCAGACCGTCAGCCTGTCCGAACTCAAGGGCAAGCAAGTGGTGATCTACTTCTACCCGAAGGACAGCACCCCGGGCTGCACCACTCAGGGCCAAGGCTTTCGCGATCAATATGCGGCGTTCAAGGCTGCCAACACCGAAGTCTTCGGCATTTCCCGCGACAGTTTGAAGTCGCACGAAAACTTCAAAGGCAAACAGGAATTCCCCTTCGAACTGATCAGTGACAAGGACGAGGCGGTTTGCCAGTTGTTCGACGTGATCAAGCTGAAAAAGCTGTATGGCAAGGAATACCTGGGCGTTGATCGCAGCACTTTCCTGATTGATAAGGACGGTGTGCTGCGTCAGGAATGGCGTGGCGTGAAAGTGCCGGGGCATGTTGATGCCGTGCTGGCGGCGGCTGAGGTTCTGAATAAAGCCTGATGTTTTTGCTGCGTCGTCACCGACGCCATCGCTGGTAAGCCAGCTCCCACAGGGTTCAGCACATACAAAACCTGTGGGAGCTGGCTTGCCAGCGATGAGGCCAAAAGCCTCACCCCGATTTAAAGCAACGGCGCCACCACCGGCTCCTTGCGCGGCCACGCATCCAGCACAGCCTTGAACAGCGTCGCCAGCGGGATCGCAAAAAACACCCCCCAGAATCCCCACAACCCGCCAAACAACAGCACCGCGCAGATGATTGCCACCGGATGCAGATTCACTGCTTCCGAAAACAGCAACGGCACCAGTACGTTGCCGTCCAGCGTCTGAATGATTCCGTAGACCGCCATCAGGTAGATGAACTGATCGCTCCAGCCCCACTGGAACAGCGCAATCAGCAGCACCGGTACGGTCACCACTACCGCACCGACATACGGCACCACCACCGACAAGCCGACCAGCAACGCCAGCAGCGCCGCGTAGTTCAGGCCCAGCGCGATGAAGGCGATGTAGGTCACGCCGCCGCAAATCACGATCTCGATGCCTTTGCCACGTATGTAATTGGCGATCTGCCGGTTCATTTCCTGGGCGACGCGGGTGATCAGCGCGCGTTCGCGAGGCAGATAGCCACGCACCCATTCGCCAATCATCGCCCGATCCTTGAGGAAGAAGAACACCAGAATCGGCACCAGAACCAGGTAGATCATGATGTTCACCAGCAGCGGCAAACTCGACAACGAGAAAGTCAGTGCCCACTGACCGAACTTGCCAATCTCGCCCCGCGCCGCTTCGATCGCCTGCAGGACTTGCTCGTCAGACACCAGATGCGGATAGCGCTCGGGCAATAGAAGCAGCAGCGATTGCCACTTGGCGAGCATGCCCGGCAACTCGTTGAACAGGGTGATCAACTGATGCCACAGCAATGGCAGCACCACGACGATAAACAGCATCAGCGCGCCCATGAACAGCGCAAACACCAGCCCCACGGCCACCCCGCCGGGCACACGCAGCCGCTCGAGCGTCACCACCAGGCCCTGCATCAGATACGCCAGCACCATCCCGGCCAAAACCGGCGCAAGCATGCCGCCGAGGGTAAGCACGGCGGTGAAGGCGAGAAACAGCAGCACTGCCAGCACCACCGCTTCCTCATCGGAGAAGTAGCGCTGAATCCAGTCGCGTAACACTTTGAACATCAATAATCCCTTCGATTTTAGGCGCGGCGCTTCAGGCTTTTTTCAACCAGTAACGGTAGACGCCAGCCTCGTCTTCTTCGCGCAACAGCACATGACCGGCGAGTTTGGCAAAGGTACGGAAGTCGCGTTGCGAGCCGGCATCGGTGGCGATCACCTTGAGCACAGCGCCGCTGTGCAGTTTGTTGAGTTCCATTTTTGCCTTGAGCAACGGCAACGGACAGTTCAGGCCACTGGCGTCCAGTTCCACGTCATGGGCTACAGCGTCAGTCATTGCGTCACTCCGGTTCGTTGTCGAGCTGCCTAGAATATCTGGTCGCGGCTTCGGTGTCCGGCTACAGTAAGGTCTTTGACCTCCAAGGCTTTGTGCATGACTTTTCTGCGCCCTACCCTGCTGACGCTCGCTTGCCTGCTCGCCTCACCAGGCTTTGCCGACGATCTGCCGTCACTCGGCGACGCCAGCTCTGCCATTGTCTCGCCGCAACAGGAATACCAGCTCGGCCGCGCCTGGCTGGCCATGCTGCGCAGTCAGGTTTCCCAGCTCAACGATCCGCAGCTCAAGGATTACGTCGAATCCAGCGTCTACAAGCTGGTCGAGACCAGCCAGGTCTCCGACCGACGCCTGGAATTCATCCTGATCAACAGCCCACAACTCAACGCCTTCGCAGCGCCGGGCGGCGTGGTCGGGGTCAACGGCGGCCTGTTCCTCAACGCCCAGACCGAAGGTGAATACGCCTCGGTGCTCGCTCACGAATTGGCGCACTTGTCGCAACGACACTTCGCTCGCGGCGTCGAAGCCTCACAAAGAATGCAGGTGCCGATGATGGCCGCGTTGCTGGCGGGTATCGTCATCGCGGCGGCAGGCGGCGGTGATGCCGGCATCGCCACCATCGCCGGCACCCAGGCTGCGGCGTTGCAGGAACAACGGCGCTTCTCGCGGCAGAACGAACAGGAAGCGGACCGCATCGGCATCCTCAACCTGGAAAAGGCCGGTTACGACCCGCGTTCGATGCCAACCATGTTCGAACGCCTGATGCGCCAGTACCGCTTTGACGCCAAGCCGCCGGAATTCCTCCTGACTCACCCGGTTACCGAATCGCGTATCGCCGACACCCGCAACCGCGCCGAGCAGGCGAAACCGGGCGGCATCGAAGACAGCATGCGCTACCAGTTGATTCGCGCGCGGGTGCAGTTGATCTACGAAGAAACCCCGGGGCTGGGCGCCAAGCGTTTCCGCGCCCTGCTCGATGAGAACCCGAAAAACGATGTGGCGCGTTACGGCCTCGCCATCGCGCAGATCAAGGGCGGCCAGCTCAACGAAGCGCGAGAGAACCTCAAGCAATTGTTGGCCAAGTCGCCGAACGAGATCATCTACAACCTCGCGCAGGTCGATCTGGACATCACCAACAATCGTCTGCCTGATGCGCAGTCACGGGTCGACCGCATGCTTACGCAGTTCCCGGGTAACTACCCGCTGAATCAGGTGCGCGTCGATCTGCTGTTGAAACAGAATCGCGCCGCCGATGCCGAGAAGGCTCTCGACAGCCTGCTCAAGTCACGCCCGGATGATCCGGACGTCTGGTATCAGGTTGCTGAAACCCGCGGCTTGTCGGGCAACATCATCGGCCTGCATCAGGCGCGCGCCGAGTATTTTGCACTGGTCGGCGATTACCGCCAGGCCATCCAGCAGTTGGACTTCGCCAAGCGCAAGGCGGGCAACAACTTCCCGTTGTCCTCGCGCATCGATGCCCGCCAGCGCGAGCTGATGGAGCAGGAGCGTATGGTCAAGGACATGATGGGCTGAGTCTTTCGAGACAAGACAAAAACTGCAGACACAAAAAAACCGCCTCTTTCGAGGCGGTTTCTTTTTTACCTTGTTGCTGGCTTATTCCGCCAGTTTGAAGGTGATGAAGCTGGCACGGCCCTGACGCAGCACGCGCATCGACACCGAACGGTTCTTCGGCAACGCCTTGGCGATGTCGGTGAACTCCTTGGCCGAGCCGATGGCTTGATTGTTCAGGTGGGTGATCACGTCACCCGGTTGCAGACCGATCAGGGCCGCAGGACCGTCCTGCACTTCCTTGATCACCACACCGCCTTTGAGGTCGTAGGTTTTCTTCTGCTCGGCGGTCAATTCACCGACCGCAACACCGAGGCGGTTGCTGCTGCTTTCAGCGCCGGATTTCGGCAGACCTGCCAGCTCCTTGTCCTCGTCCGGGATTGCGCCGACGGTCAGCTCGACGTTCTTGCGCTTGCCTTCACGAATCACTTCCAGATTGGCTTTGGCGCCAGCCTTCAGCGCGCCGACCAGATGCGGAAGATCGGCGGACATGACGATCGGCTGACCGTTCATGCTCAGTATCACGTCGCCAACCTGCAGGCCGCCCTTGGCCGCAGGGCCGTCATCCTGGATCTGCGCTACCAGCGCGCCAGCTGGCTTGTCCAGACCGAACGACTCGGCCAGATCCTTGTTCACTTCCTGAATGACCACGCCCAGCCAGCCGCGGCTGACTTTGCCACCGCTCTTGAGCTGATTGGAAACGTCCATCGCCACGTCGATCGGAATGGCGAACGAGACGCCCATGAAGCCACCGGAGCGGGTGTAGATCTGCGAGTTGATGCCGACCACTTCACCGTTCAGGTTGAACAGCGGGCCACCGGAGTTGCCCGGGTTGATCGGCACGTCGGTCTGAATGAACGGCACATAGTTTTCGTTTGGCAGGCTACGACCGACGGCGCTGACGATGCCTTGGGTCACGGTGTGGTCAAAACCGAATGGCGAACCGATCGCCACAACCCACTGGCCAGCCTTCAGGTCCTGGGATTTGCCGAGCTTGAGCACCGGCAGATCCTTGCCTTCGATTTTCAGCAACGCCACGTCAGAGCGGGGGTCGGTGCCGACCAGCTTGGCTTTCATCTCACTGCGGTCAGCCAGACGGACGAGGATTTCGTCAGCATCGGCGATCACGTGATTGTTGGTGAGGATGTAGCCATCCGGCGAAATGATGAAACCCGAGCCCAGCGATTGCGCTTCTCGCTGGCGGCCATCGCCACGTGGCGAGCGCTGCTGAGGCGGCATGCCGCGCTCGAAGAATTCGCGCAGCATCGGTGGCAGGCCTTCCAGATCCGGCATCTGCTGATTCACGCGACGGTCCGGCAGTTTCTGCGTGGTACTGATATTCACTACCGCTGGCGACGCTTGTTCGACCAACTGGGTGAAATCAGGCAGATCGGCCGCTTGCGCAGCAGGCACCGCCTGACCGAGCAACAGCAAGGTGGCGAAGATGGAAAGGTAAGACTTCAAACTTGGTATCGACATACAGCTCCCGTTACGACGAGCAGGGTTAAGCGATATGGAGCAAAGGAACACCGGAAACCACAGACCGGCATTTTTGTTCCGGGAACAACAAACAAGGCCAGAGCCGTGAGGCTCTGACCTATAAAAAATTTTCAGGGGTTTTGCAAATGAAAATGCTCAGCAAACATTTCGACGTCTCGACGACGAAGTGGAAATGACTGAAATCAGCTCACTGCTTGCTGGTCGCAGCGCCATCGTTGTTACGCATCGATAGAGCGATTCGTTCGGCGGTGCCAATCGGGATCTCGCCAACCACCGTGACCATCATTTCACCCTGCGGCGTGGTCAGGCGACGGGATACCGCGACGGTCGGGCCCAACTGGGTACGGGTATCGGTAACGGTTGCACCGTTCAACGGTTCAAGGAACACCGAGAAACGCGCCAGACCATCGTCATACATCAGACTGCTGACCTGAGTCTTGGTCTGCGCATCCTTGTGCGAACTGCTGCTGGTCAGCTCAAAGCCTGGCGGGAGCCAGTCCGAACGCCAGTTTTGCACGGTTTTCGCTGCAGAAGCCTTGTCGCTTGCAATGTTGATCGGCTTGCAATCCGGGTCCGCCAACAAGTCCTTGTCCGACGGGATTTCATCCGTATCGAGGCTGGTGAACTGGAAACGCTCGAGCAACTGCCCTTTGTCGTTCAACAGCAACGACTTGAGCGGCAGCCCGGTTTTCTTGTCCAGATGCAACTCGAAACCATAACGGTGCTGATCACGAGGCGTCAGCGACACAATCACTGCATCACGGCCGGCCACGCGCGACTTGCCAATGACGGCAAGGTCATACCAATTCTTCAGCTTTTTGGGATCCAGCGCACGGGCGGCAGCGTTGGGTGAATCACCCAATCCCGCAATCAGGGTGCCGCTGACGCATTGAGTACGTCCATCAATGCGCACGACTTCCTGAGCCGAACCGTCGAGCTGCAATAAACGCTCGCGGACCTGGCCATTCTGGACGCGATGCCAGATGTTGTGCGTGGAAAAACTGCCGTTGCGCTCGTAAACGAAAGTGCCGTGGAAGCTCTGCTGCTGCTCGGCCTGGCCCAGACGGGTCAACCAGTCCTGGGCCTCGTCAGCGTGGGCTGGAACTATGAACCAGCCACTGAGCAGAAGCGAAAGTAGAGGGATGGCGCGCATGATCCTCCTTAACGGTTTTCCAGGCTTGCGGCACGTGCGTATGGCAGCGCGCTTTCAGTTCCTTTGAGTGCAGCCTGCTGAGCGTGCTGACGCAGATAGCCTGGCAGACGCTGGTCATGCCAGCCTGGCTGACCTTGCAGAACGCCGTTAGCCATAGGGCCAGTCGCTTCCGAGCTCTCGCTGTAACCAGCCAGAACTGCCGGACCTTTGACCTGTGGAGTGGCCAGAGTAGGCTGGTTCGACTGCTGCGCCAGTTCAACACCAGCAATTTCGTCCTGGTTGTACAGGCGAACACCGGCCAGAACGGCCACGGTTACCGAAGCGGCAACAGCGAGGCGACCCAGGTTACGCCATGGGCTGCGGGATACTTTGGCCGGAGCCGTTTCGTCTTCCAGCGCAGCGGACACTGCCGCAGCGATATCCAGACGCGGAAGCAGCAGATCCTTGTGCATGGCTGCCCGAGCGATCTGGTAACGAGCCCAGGTCTCCCGGGTATCAACATCATCCAGTGCGCTGAGCACTCGACGCAATTCCAGTTCGTCCGCTTCGTTATCCATCACTGCGGACAGCGATTCCTGCAGGGCTTCACGACTCATGGCGTTCCTCTCTTGGCTGTCGCCGCTGTCTCAGTTTTCCTGCAACAACGGTTGCAGGGCTTTGTCGATGGCCTCCCGAGCGCGGAAAATCCGGGAGCGCACGGTACCCACCGGACACTGCATGACGCTCGCAATGTCCTCGTAACTCAGACCATCGAATTCACGTAAAGTTAAAGCCGTACGCAAATCCTCTGGCAGTTGCTGGATGGTCCGATGGACAGTGCCTTCGATCTCATCCCGCAGCAATGCACGTTCTGGTGATTCGAGATCCTTGAGGCCGTGATCGCCATCGTAGAACTCTGCATCCTCTGAACTTACATCGCTATCCGGCGGCCGACGGCCGCGGGAAACCAGGTAGTTCTTTGCCGTGTTAATGGCAATACGGTACAGCCACGTATAAAACGCACTGTCACCGCGAAAATTTCCAAGTGCCCGATACGCCTTGATAAAGGCTTCCTGAGCAACGTCCTGGGCTTCATGGGTGTCGTGCACAAAACGCACGATCAACCCGAGAATTTTGTGCTGATATTTCAGCACCAGCAGATCGAAAGCTCGCTTGTCGCCACGCTGTACGCGTTCGACCAGCTGCTGATCCTCTTCCTGGGTTAGCATGAACACTCCTCGATAAGCCCGGAGGAGACTTGCATTACTAAACGACCAGACTTGCAAACATAGACTCGGGCTTTTCGCAAAAGTTCTCCCCCTCCAAGCAAGTTTCCTGCGGGCTCTGATTTGGCACGCACGAAAAACGCAGCGCGGGATAAACCGGCTGCGCGAATAATCTTGTTATCGGTTTCGCCGGCAGGAATCCAAACGCAGATTCCGCACTGAAGCCGACACTGTCCCTGGTTTCTGGCACCGTCTATTGATCTTGGGCCTTTGGCAAAAGTTCCAATTATTTTATAGCCGTACCCACCTGACATTGCGCAACCCTGCTCGGAAAAGACTGTTTCAGCGCCGATACAGGTGTCATTTTTCAAAACCGATGAAAAAAACTTCCGACGAAGCACAGCGCTTTTTACTGCGCGGTAGTCTCACAATGCCATCTGGGCCCGGCTATTGTGCCGCCCAACCCCTCTATATACTAGTGGGCTGTGTGGCTGTCTTGACTCGCCGATCCAGCTGTCTTGCGCCAACCCCGACCCGGGTCGCTTTGAGCGGAATCCTGAAATGAGCCAACAGTTCCAACACGATGTTCTGGTGATTGGCAGCGGTGCTGCCGGTTTGACTCTCGCTTTGACCTTGCCCGGTCATCTGCGCATTGCCGTATTGAGCAAAGGCGATCTCGCCAACGGTTCGACCTTCTGGGCCCAAGGCGGCGTTGCCGCCGTGCTCGACGATACCGACACGGTCGAATCCCATGTCGACGACACCCTCAATGCGGGCGGCGGCTTGTGCCATGAAGACGCCGTACGCTTTACCGTCGAGCACAGCCGCGAAGCCATCCAATGGCTGATCGACCAAGGCGTGCCGTTCACCCGCGACGAACAGTCCGGCACTGAAGACGGTGGTTTCGAATTTCACCTGACCCGCGAGGGTGGCCACAGCCATCGACGGATCATCCATGCTGCCGACGCCACTGGCGCTGCGATCTTCAAGACCTTGCTGGCCCAGGCTAAAGAGCGCGATAACATCGAATTGCTGGAACAGCGCGTCGCCGTTGATTTGATCACCGAACGCCGCTTGGGCATGGAAGGCGATCGCTGCCTGGGCGCTTACGTGCTGAACCGCGCCACCGGCGAAGTCGACACCTACGGCGCAAGGTTCGTGATTCTGGCCTCGGGCGGCGCAGCCAAGGTCTACCTTTATACCAGCAACCCCGACGGCGCCTGCGGTGACGGCATCGCCATGGCCTGGCGTTCCGGTTGCCGGGTGGCGAACCTGGAATTCAACCAGTTCCACCCGACCTGCCTGTATCACCCGCAAGCCAAGAGTTTCCTGATCACTGAAGCGTTGCGTGGCGAAGGCGCGCATTTGAAGCTGCCCAACGGCGAGCGCTTCATGTATCGCTTCGATAAACGCGCCGAGCTGGCGCCTCGTGACATTGTCGCGCGGGCCATCGACCATGAAATGAAGCGCCTGGGTGTCGACTGCGTATATCTCGACATCAGCCACAAGCCTGAATCGTTCGTAAAAACTCACTTCCCGACTGTTTATGAACGCTGCCTGGGCTTCGGCATCGACATCACCAAACAACCGATCCCGGTGGTCCCCGCCGCGCACTACACCTGTGGCGGCGTGATGGTCGATCAGCACGGCTGCACCGATGTACCCGGGCTCTACGCCATAGGCGAGACCAGTTTCACCGGTCTGCACGGCGCCAACCGCATGGCCAGCAACTCGCTGTTGGAATGCTTCGTTTATGCCCGTTCGGCAGCGGCGGACATTCTCGCGCAACTCGATGACGTCGCGGCGCCAAGCGCCCTGCCCGTCTGGGATGCCAGTCAGGTGACCGACTCGGATGAAGACGTGATCATTGCGCACAACTGGGACGAGCTGCGGCGGTTCATGTGGGACTACGTCGGCATCGTGCGCACCAACAAGCGTCTGCAACGGGCGCAGCATCGGGTGCGTCTGCTGCTGGATGAGATCGATGAGTTCTACAGCAACTATAAAGTCAGCCGCGACCTGATCGAGTTGCGCAACCTGGCACAGGTTGCCGAATTGATGATCAGCTCAGCCATGGAACGCAAGGAAAGTCGCGGGCTGCATTACACCCTCGACTATCCGGATATGCTGCCCGAAGCGCTCGACACTATTCTGGTGCCGCCCACCTACGCCGGCTGAACTTGAGCCGCACTCGCAGGCGTCGGTGCAGATCCGCTGCCTGCGAGTCACGTGGCACGCAGATCGACCTGACCCGCCACTCTCCGCGAAGGCGAAAGCGCAGCACCACGATCAACGGCAGCGCCAGACTGTCCGGGCGCAGTTGCACCGCTTGCCAGCCATCAGCCTGATTCCACACCTGCCAGCCATCGCCATCGCGGCGCAAGCCGCAAAATGCTTGCGGATGGTTCAGCAGAATCTGCCGTGGCAGCATCCAAAAACCGTGCAGCGCACAGGCGCAAGCGCCGAGCAGACTGGCCCAGAGCGGAATCGACAGAAGAAACAACGAGCCCATGGCGAACGCCTGGGCCAACAGATACGCCGCCAGCAACTGCCGTGAGGCATGCCAGCGGCATTCGAACGTATTACTTGGGCTGGACACGATCCAGAATCATCCGGACCATGCGTTGCAGCTCGGGATCTTCCGACTCGCTGCGCTCCATGAACCAGCCGAACATGTCCTGATCCTCACAGGTCAGCAAACGCACGTACAGATCGCGATCTACTTGATTCAACGTCGCGTAAACCTCCTGCACGAACGGCACCAGCAGCACGTCAAGCTCAAGCATGCCGCGACGGCTGTGCCAAAAGAGGCGATTCAGTTCAACTTGTTCGACCATGGAGCCCTCCTCGAATTTGCCGGGCAGTATACAGCCCCGGCGCGGGCCGCACAGTCGGCTTTGGTCGGGGACCCTTGATCCTTTATCAACTACCCATTTCAACCCTGCCCCCTTATGATGTGCCCCAGTCTATTTACCCTGCGATGACCCATGGCCGATTCTGCTTTTTTCTGCACCCTGTCTCATGAAGGCGTACTCGCGGTTCGCGGTGCGGACGCCGGAAAATTCCTGCAAGGCCAGTTGACCTGCAATATCAATTACCTGAGCGACACCCGCGCCAGCCTCGGCGCCCGCTGCACACAGAAAGGCCGGATGCAGTCGAGCTTCCGTATTCTGCTCGAAGGTGACGGTGTGGTGATGGCGATGGCCAGCGAGCTGCTCGAGCCGCAACTGGCCGACCTGAAAAAGTACGCGGTGTTCTCCAAATCGAAACTGACCGACGAAAGCGCCGCCTGGGTGCGCTTCGGTCTGGCACATGGCGATGCAGCCCTGACCAGCCTCGGTCTGGCACTGCCCGCCGAAACCGACAGCGTTGTGCGCAATGAAGGCCTGATCGCAATTCGCGTCTCGCCCGAGCGCGCCGAACTCTGGGTGCCTGCCGCTCAGGCGCCAAACATTCAAAGCCAACTGTCCGCCACGCTGGCTGAGGGCGAACTGAATCAATGGCTGCTGGGCCAGATCCGCGCCGGTATCGGCCAGGTCATGCCTTCCACTCGCGAACTGTTCATCCCGCAGATGCTCAATCTGCAGGCGGTCGGCGGGGTGAGCTTCAAGAAAGGTTGCTACACCGGCCAGGAAATCGTTGCGCGCATGCAATACCTGGGCAAGCTCAAGCGTCGGCTGTACCGCTTGCGCCTCGACGCAGCCGAGTTGCCGGAGCCCGGCACTCAACTGTTCGCCCCCAGCCACAACAGCTCGATCGGCGAAGTAGTGCTGGCGGCCAATGCCGAGGGAAACATTGAACTCCTGGCCGTGTTGCAGGCCGAAGCTGCCGAAGCCGGTGATTTGCGTCTGGGCGCCCTCGAAGGCCCCGCGTTGCACGTGCTCGACCTGCCTTACGAACTGGATCGCGACCGCGAAATCCAGCGTTGATCGCAGCATTGTTGCAACACCCTAGAGAGTCCAAATGAGCGAACTGGCGGAAAAGGTCCAACAGGATTTGGTTGCGGCCATCGATAACGATGACCTGGTTCTGCCAACGTTGCCGGAAGTGGCCCTGCAGATTCGCAAGGCCGCTGAGGATCCGGAAATCAGCGTCAGCGACCTGAGCAAAGTCATCGGCCGCGACACCGCGCTGTCGGCGCGTCTGATCAAAGTGGTCAACAGTCCGCTGCTGCGCGCTGCGCAGGAAGTCACCGACCTGCACACCGCCATCACCCGTTTGGGCATCAACTACAGCAGCAACCTGGCGATCGGCCTGGTGATGGAGCAGATCTTCAATGCCCGCTCCGAGGTGGTCGAACAGAAGATGCGCGAAGTCTGGCGCAGCAGTCTGGAAATCGCTGGCGTCAGCTATGCCCTGTGTCGTCGTCACACTCAGCTCAAACCCGATCAGGCGGCACTCGGCGGGCTGGTGCATCAGATTGGCGTGCTGCCGATTCTGACTTACGCCGAAGACCACAATGAACTGCTCTCCGATGCGGTCAGCCTGACCCATGTAATCGAGCAGATTCACCCATTGCTCGGCGAGAAATTGCTGCGGGTCTGGGAGTTTCCCGAGCGCCTGGTGCATTTGCCGTTGCTGTATCAAGACTTCAGCCGCGACTCGACGCGCATCGATTACGTCGATGTCGTGCAAGTAGCCAATTTGTACTGTCGCAAGGACACCGATCATCCGTTTGCGCGGATTGACCCGTTTAGCGTGCCGGCGTTCAGGAAGCTCGGGATTGATCCGGAGAACAAGCAGTTCTGCGCGGATCTGGAAGAATCGCGGTCGATGTTCTACTGACCTGTAGTGAGGGGATTTATCCCCGTTGGGTTGCGAAGCGACCCTAGACTCTGCGATCCGGACCGCGACTGCTGCGCAGCCGAGCGGGGATAAATCCCCTCGCCACAAAACCCCCTCGCCACAAAGGTATTACCCGGCAATAAAACTGACCCGCACCTTCAACCCTGCCTGCTCGCCATCATGCAAGGTGATCTGCGCCAGATGCGCGCGACAGATCTCGCCGACAATCGCCAAGCCCAGACCTGAACCGGCAACCTGCTGATTGCGCCGGTAAAACCGCTCGAACACCCGATCGCGCTCATGCAGCGGGATGCCCGGCCCGTCGTCCTCAACCTCAAGCACCGCCGGGGCCGTGACCCGCAGAATCACATTGCCGCCCGATGGCGTATGCGCCAGCGCGTTGTCGACCAGATTGCTCAGCAGCTCATTGAGCAGCGTCGGCTCACCGCGCAGCCACACCGGTTCATCCGCCTCAAGCGCCAGCGCCACGCCGCGCTTGTGCGCCAAAGGCGCCATGGCCATGCCCAGCTCCCGCGCCAATTGGCTCAGATCGAGCAACTGCGCGCCGCCCTCGGCAATCGCCCGCGCGCCGTTCTCGACGCGGGCCAGCGATAGAAGCTGATTGGCCAGATGGGTCAAGCGATCGGTGCTTTGCGCGGACGATTCAAGGGTGGTGCGCCAGGTCTCCGGCTCGTTCGAGCGCAGGCCCAGTTCCAGGCGTGCCTTGAGTGCGGCCAGCGGCGTACGCAACTCGTGAGCGGCATCGGCGATGAACTGCGCCTGCCGCTCGAACTGGCCGCGCAGACGCTCGGTGAAATGATTGAGCGCGCGGACCAAGGGTCCCAATTCATGCTGCACTTCCACCAGCGGCAGCGGCCGCAAGTCGTCGGGCTGGCGTTCCTCAACAGCGGTTCTTAACCGCTCCAGCGGGCGCAACGCCGCACTCACCGCGAACCACACCAGCAGCAATGCACCCACGGCCAACATGCCCAGGCGCAGCAACGTATCCGCCGCCAGACTGCGCGCCATGCTGACCCGCGCTTCGTCGGTTTCAGCCACGCGGATCTCCGCCATGCCGTTCATGTTCGGCTCGCTTACGGCCTTAAGCAGACTGACCACACGCACGTTCTGGCCGTTGTACTTCGCGTTGTAAAAGCGCGCCAGCGCCGGATAGCTGTCGGTACGCGGCGTGCCGGGCGGTGGCCCGGGGAGATTTTCGTAGCCGGAAATCAGCTTCTGGTGAATGTCGTTGACCTGGTAATAGATGCGCCCGGCGCTGTCGTAGGCGAAGGTGTCCAGCGCCACGTAAGGCACATCAGCGCTGAGGCTGCCATCACGCTGCGACAACCCGGCAGCGATGGTGCGTGCCGAGGCCAGCAGCGTGCGGTCATACGCGGTGTCGGCGGCCTCGCGACCGTTCCAGTAAGCGCTCAAACCACTGGCGAGCATCAGCACCACCAGCAACCATCCAAGGTTCCACAGCAACCGCCAGCGCAGGCTGCTGGGCTTATGCATCGCGGCTTTCCAGCAGATAGCCGAGGCCACGGAAGGTGACAATGGCCACGGGCTGGCCATCGAGCTTCTTGCGCAAGCGGTGCACGTAGATTTCGATGGCGTCGGGGCTGGCTTCTTCGTCGAGGCCGAACACCTGCGCGGCCAGTTGTTCCTTGCTCATCACTCGCCCCGGCCGCGCGATCAACGCTTCCAGGACAGCTTGCTCGCGCGACGTGAGGGTCAGCAGCTCGTCGCCGAGGGTGAAGCGCCGTGTGTCGAGGTCGTAAGCCAGCACACCACAGCGCTGCTGACGCTCGCCACCGAGGACACTGCGGCGCAGCAAGGCTTTGACCCGCGCTTCCAGTTCCGTCAATTCGAACGGCTTGGCCAGGTAGTCGTCAGCACCGAGATTGAGGCCATGCACGCGATCCTTGACGTCACTGCGCGCGGTCAGCATCAACACCGGCAGGTTCTTGCCCCGTGCACGCAGCCGCGCCAGCACCTCGAAACCGTCCATGCGCGGCAGGCCGACATCGAGGATCGCCACGGCGTATTCCTCACTGCCCAGCGCCAGGTCGGCGGCCACGCCATCGTGCAACACATCCACCGTCAGACCGGTGCTCTTGAGCGCCTGAGCCACGCTTTCGGCCAGTTGCAAATGGTCTTCGACGAGCAGGACACGCATGGATTTTTACCTCGTTCAGGGTTGGCCGACGCCACGCTTTGTCGCGGAGTTTACAGCCGCAACCGCCGCTGTGAAGCCCGAAAAACCGTGAAAGACAATTGAAAGGTTGTTGAAAGGTTAGCCGGTTAGAGTCGGCCCACGGACAGTTTCGACTGTCGCCGCTGCCGCCACACAGCGCAACGCAAAACGCCATGAAGCGTTTTCGACTCATAAGAACAATAACGGAGTACCCCAGCATGCCCTCCATGCGCACCAAGGCTGTAATGCCTGCTCGCCTTGCTCGATTCCACCGTTGCACCGTCGGCTTCTCGCCGCAGTCCTGTATCCCCTCCGTTGTTTCAGTCGTTGCGCGCGCGCCACGAGAAAACTGCGCCTGCCGCTAGGCTTTCGCGTTGCCCTTTGGTCATTCGGTCCATCCATAACAACAACTCCTCTGGAGACTCAAATGAACGTATCACTGCGTAAAGTCGCTCTCGCCGCTGGCGCGATGCTGTTTGCCGGCCAACTCATGGCCGAGCCGAAACGTCCGGAATGCATCGCCCCCGCCTCCCCCGGCGGTGGTTTCGACCTGACCTGCAAACTGGTGCAGAGCGCACTGGTCAACCAGAAGCTGTTGAGCAAACCGATGCGCGTGACCTACATGCCCGGCGGTGTCGGCGCGGTGGCGTACAACGCAGTAGTGGCGCAACGTCCGGCAGATGCCGGCACGCTGGTGGCGTGGTCGAGCGGTTCGCTGTTGAACCTGGCCCAGGGCAAGTTCGGCCGCTTCGATGAAACCAACGTGCGCTGGCTCGCGGCCGTCGGCACCAGCTACGGCGCCATCGCGGTGAAAAGCGATTCGCCCTACAAGACCCTCGACGATCTCGTTCAAGCACTGAAGAAAGATCCAGGCTCGGTGGTTATCGGCTCCGGCGGCACCGTCGGCAGCCAGGACTGGATGCAGACCGCACTGATCGCCAAGGCTGCCGGGATCAACCCGCGCGAACTGCGTTACGTGGCACTCGAAGGCGGTGGTGAAATCGCCACGGCCCTGCTCGGCGGCCACATCCAGGTCGGCAGTACCGACATCTCCGACTCCATGCCGCACATCCAGAGCGGCGACATGCGTCTGCTCGCGGTGTTCTCGGACAAGCGTCTCGACGAACCGGAAATGAAAGACATCCCGACCGCTCGCGAGCAAGGCTATGACATCGTCTGGCCGGTCGTGCGTGGCTTCTACCTCGGGCCAAAAGTCAGCGATGAAGACTACGCCTGGTGGAAAGACGCGTTCGACAAACTGCTGGCTTCCGACGAGTTCGCCAAGCTGCGCGATCAGCGTGAGCTGTTCCCGTTCGCCATGACCGGCCCGGAACTGGACACCTACGTGAAGAAGCAGGTCGCCGACTACAAAGTGCTGGCCAAAGAGTTCGGCCTGATCCAGTGATCGTCTCTGTCTAGTGGCTGCGTCTCCTACGCGGGAACGCAGCACAGGAGCTCCCATGCTTATTCAACGCATTTTCGCCTCGGTGTTACTGCTGGTGTGTGCCGGCCTGGCACTGATGGCGTGGCCGTACCAAGCGGCTTTTTCCTATGAACCGGTCGGCCCGCGCGCCTTTCCGCTGCTGATGCTCGGCCTGATGGGGCTGGCGCTGCTGTACATGGTGTTTCGCCCGGCGCCGATCAAACACAACCCGGATGAGCCGCCGCTGGATCGCGAAACCCTGACCAAGATCGGTCTGTGCGTGGTGTTGTTGCTGGTGTTTGCCGGCACCTTCGAACCCCTTGGCTTCATCGTGGCCAGCATCATTACCGGCGTACCGATGGCCCGTCTCTATGGCGGCCGCTGGCTGCCGAGCGTGGTGATCATCAGCCTGATGGCGGTTGGTCTCTATCTGCTGTTCGATCGCTTGATGGATGTTCCGCTGCCCCTTGGCCTGCTCAGCGTCCTGGAGAACTGATATGGATACCCTTGGCTATTTGGGTCAGGGCTTCGGCGTCGCGCTGAGCCCGTACAACCTGGTGACCGCACTGTGCGGCACCCTGATCGGCACCGTCGTCGGCCTGCTGCCGGGCCTCGGTCCGATCAACGGCGTGGCGTTGCTGATTCCGATCGCGTTCGCACTCGGCCTGCCGCCGGAGTCGGCGCTGATCCTGCTCGCGGCGGTCTATCTGGGCTGCGAATACGGCGGCCGGATCAGCTCGATCCTGCTGAACATTCCGGGTGAAGCCTCCACCGTCATGACCACCCTCGACGGCTACCCGATGGCCCGTAAAGGTATGGCCGGTGTCGCGCTGTCACTGTCGGCGTGGAGTTCGTTCATCGGCGCGTTCATCGCGACCTGCGGCATGGTCCTGTTTGCGCCGCTGCTGGCGAAATGGGCGATTGCCTTCGGACCGGCGGAATACTTCGTGCTGATGGTGTTCGCGATTGTCTGTCTCGGCGGCATGGCCGGTGATCGACCGCTGAAGACATTTATTGCGGCGCTGATCGGTCTGTTCCTTTCCACCGTCGGCATCGACGCCAACAGTGGTGTGTACCGTTTCACCGGCGACAACATTCACCTGACCGACGGCATTCAGTTCGTTGTGCTGGTGCTGGGTCTGTTCTCGATCAGCGAAATCCTTCTGCTGCTGGAAAAAACCCACCACGGCCAGGAAGCGGTGAAAGCCACCGGCCGGATGATGTTCAACTTCAAGGAAGCGGCGTCGGTTTTCGTCGTCAACGTGCGCTGCGGCGTGCTCGGTTTCATCATGGGCGTGCTGCCCGGTGCCGGCGCAACGCTCGCCAGTGCCGTGGCCTACATGACCGAGAAGCGCATCGCCGGCACCAGCGGCAAATTCGGTGAAGGCGATCCCCGTGGTCTGGCCGCGCCGGAAACCGCTATCGGCGGCGCGGCGTGCGGCGCTCTCGTTCCGATGCTGACCCTCGGCGTTCCGGGTTCGGGCACCACGGCGGTGATGATCGGCGCGCTGTCGCTGTACAACATCACCCCGGGTCCACTGCTGTTCCAACAGCAACCGGACATCGTCTGGGGCCTGATCGCGTCGTTGTTCATCGCCAACGTGATGCTGGTGATCCTCAACATCCCGATGATCCGCGTATTCACCCGCATCCTCGCCGTGCCGAACTGGGCGCTGGTGCCGATCATCGCGATCATCACCGGGATCGGCGTTTACGCGGTGCACGCGACCACCTTCGATCTGTTCCTGATGATCGGTATCGGCATCTTCGGTTACATCCTGCGCAAGCTGGATTTCCCGCTGTCGCCACTGCTGCTGGGCTTCATCCTCGGTGGCCTGATGGAGCAGAACCTGCGTCGCGCCCTGTCGATCTCCAATGGCGCGCTGGAGATTCTCTGGTCGAGTCCGATCACCTTCGGTTGCTGGATCCTCACCGCGATCATGCTGCTGATGCCGCTGATCCGCATCTGGCGTAAACGTTCGGCGGCACGGCGCGTCATTGCCGATGTTTGATCGCTTGTCCCTGAAAGCCTGGTGGGGCACCCCGCTGGTCGGTCTGCTTGGCGGTTTCATCGCCAGTCAGATCGGCTGGCCGCTACCGTGGATGGTCGGCTCGTTGCTGGCGATCATCCTGGTGCGCTGCCTGACGCCGTGGCAACTGGCGGAAATCCCTGGCGGGCGCAAGTGCGGCCAGTGGATCGTCGGCATCGGTATCGGCCTGCACTTCACCCCGTTGGTGATGGAACAGGTGCTCAGTCATTTCGGTTTGATCTTCTTCGGTGCATTGGTCACCAGCCTGTCGGCGGTGGTCGGCGTGTGGCTGATGCGCCGCACCGGCGAGGATCGCGCCACGGCGTTTTTCTCAAGCATGCCCGGTGGTTCCGGGGAGATGGTCAACCTCGGCGCGCGCAATGGGGCACTGCTCAGCCATGTCGCGGCCGGGCAGAGTCTGCGGGTGTTGGTGGTGGTATTGTGCGTGCCGGCGGCGTTCAAGTATCTGCTCGGTGACGGCACGCCGATTTCTCACGCCGGCAGTGTCGATTGGCGCTGGCTGGCGATTCTGTTTCCGGCGGGCGCCCTGCTCGCCTGGCTCTGGCAGCGTCTGCGCCAACCCAATCCATGGCTGTTCGGGCCGTTGCTGGTCAGTGCGGCGGTGAGCATTACGTGGGATCTGCACATCGGATTGCCCAATGGTGGCAGTCAGATCGGTCAATGGCTGATCGGCAGCGGCCTGGGCTGTCACTTCAATCGGCAGTTCTTCCGCCGCGCGCCGTCGTTCATGGGCCGGACGTTGATCGGCACGGCGCTGACCATGTTGATCGCGTCGCTGGCGGCGTTGGGCTTGAGTGCGTTGACCCATCTGGATCTGCGTTCGCTGACCCTGGGCATGATGCCGGGGGGTATCGCCGAGATGAGCCTGACGGCGGAGACCCTGCAACTGTCGGTGCCGCTGGTGACGGCGATGCAGGTGATGCGGCTGTTGTTTGTGCTGTTTCTGGCGGAGCCGTTGTTCAGGTATTGGAATCGTCATCCCGCCTAAGTCTGCGAGATCGAGTTGCTCTTTTCGCGAGCAGGCTCGCTCCCACAGGGGGTTTGTGGCTTGCACACAATTCCTGTGGGAGCGAGCCTGCTCGCGAAGGGGCCAACCCGATCGAGACATCAAATCGGTGGCAAGCGCCAGTCGATCGGCGTTTCGCCATTCTGTTCGAGAAACTTGTTGGTCCGGCTGAAATGCCCACAGCCCAAAAAACCGCGATAGGCCGACAACGGCGACGGATGCACCGAGGTCAGCACCAGGTGCTTGGTCGCGTCGATCAGCTTCTGCTTGCTCTGCGCATGGGCGCCCCAGAGCATGAATACCAGATGCGGCTGCCGTTCGCTGACCACTTCAATGATGCGGTCGGTGAAGTGTTGCCAGCCCTTGTCCTTGTGCGCGTTGGCGTTGGCGCGCTCAACCGTCATGGTGGTGTTGAGCAGCAGCACGCCCTGTTCGGCCCAGCTCTGCAGGTAGCCGTGGTTGGGAATGTCGATATTGAGGTCGCGCTTCAGCTCTTTATAGATGTTGACCAGCGACGGCGGTGCCGGCACGCCCGGTTGCACCGAGAAGCACAGACCGTGGGCCTGGCCCGGGCCGTGGTAAGGGTCCTGGCCGAGAATCACCACTTTCACCTTGTCCAGGGGCGTTGAGTTCAGTGCGTTGAAAATCATCGGTCCCGGCGGATAGATCTCCTTGCCGGATGCCCGCTCCTGCTGCAGAAAGCTGCGCAACTCTGCCATGTAAGGCTGGTCGAACTCAGCACGCAGTGCCTCCTTCCAGCTCGGTTCGAGTTTGATACGGTCGTCAGCAGTCATGGTCATTTCCGGCAAAAACAATGGGGCGAACCCTAGGAAAGCCGACCACGCTTGTCAATTGATCTGACGCAGATCCGGCACTTTCCCCCATAGCGATCATACTGTTCGCTCAAATTCCCGATCGAGGTCACGATGAATCTGCACTTCGAAGAACTAACCGGCACCGATGGCGCCCGCATCGGCATCGCCAGCCTGGATGCCGAGAAATCGTTGAACGCGCTGTCCCTGCCGATGATCAACGCGCTCAGCGACAAATTGAACGCCTGGGCCAATGACCCGCAAATCGTCTGCGTGCTGCTGCGCGGCAACGGCAGCAAAGCTTTCTGCGCCGGTGGCGAGGTGCGCAGCCTGGTCGAAGCCTGCCGCGCTCACCCCGGCGAAGTCCCGCCGTTGGCCGCGCAGTTTTTCAGCGCGGAATATCGCCTCGATTACAGCCTGCATACCTATCCCAAGCCGCTGATCTGCTGGGGTCACGGTTATGTGCTCGGTGGCGGCATGGGCCTGTTGCAGGGCGCAAGCACGCGGATCGTCACGCCGAGCAGCCGTCTGGCGATGCCGGAAATCACTATTGGACTGTATCCGGACGTCGGCGCCAGTTGGTTTCTCGCCCGATTGCCGGGCAAGCTCGGCTTGTTTCTCGGCCTGACCGGCGCGCACATCAACGGCCGTGATGCGCTGGATCTGGATCTGGCCGATCGCTTCCTGCTCGACGAACAGCAACCGCAATTGATCGAAGGCCTGCTGCAATTGAACTGGCAGGAACAGACCGCCATGCAGCTCAACAGCCTGCTCAAGGCTCTGCAGCAGGAGGCACTTGAGCAAATGCCCGAAGCGCAGTGGCTGCCGCGTCGTCAGCAGATAGACGAACTGCTCGATGTCAGCGACGTTGCCTGTGCGTGGAAAGCCATCAGCCTGCACCGCGACAGCAGCGATCCGTTGATCGCCCGCGCGGCGAAAACCATGACCGAGGGCTCGCCGCTGACCGCGCATCTGGTCTGGGAACAGATCAGCCGCGCGCGGCACATGTCGCTGGCCGAAGTATTCCAGATGGAATACACCCTGAGCCTCAATTGCTGCCGTCATCCGGAATTCAGCGAAGGCGTGCGCGCGCGTTTAATCGACAAGGATCAGAAGCCGCACTGGCACTGGCCGGACATCAATAACGTGCCGGATGCAGTGGTCGAGGCGCACTTTCACAAGGTTTGGGAGGGGCGGCATCCGTTAGCGGATCTGACCCAGTATTGAGGTGACGCGAGGCCCGCGATGGCTACTGGATTGCCATCGCGGGCCGGCTCAATCGGTCGTCCTGTCAGACATTCAGTTCGTAGAACTCAATGATTTCCTTCATTGCCCGCTGCGCTTCATCGTCGCCCTTTATCAAAATATCCTCGACATCCCTCAGTGGCGGAAGCGGGTGCAGACGTTCAGCAATTTGCCTTGCGCTGTAGTCTTGAGTCGCTGTTCCTTCGCTGACTCTTATGAAGCCAATAGCGCTTTCACCTGCGGCAAAATGACTGGAAACCCGGATTTTCGGCGCCATGCCGTAATCCACCACAATCACCAGATCATCGCGCTCACGATGAAACCTCAGGTTGTCGATCGTCAGCCTGCGTTCGGAAAAATCGATTCCATCCTGTCCGCCTCCGTTGTTGATGATCACGTCTCTGCCGAGGCCATCGTATCGGTAGAGATCATTTCCAGCGCCGCCGGTTAGCGTGTCATTGCCCGGCCCACCCACCAGCAGGTCGTCACCGAGGCTGCCCGTGAGCACGTCATCCCCTTGCATGCCTCGGATCTCCCCCGCGCCGCTTATCGTGTCGTTGCCACGACCGCCTACGAGTGGCAGCGCTCGTCCGTCTCGCAGGGAGGTTGAACGGCTGGGATGGTTGACGATGACACCCGTACGAAACGTCTCCGGCGCAGGTCCCAGCTGACTTGATTCCAGGAGCTGCTTCAAATTTTCGACCGACCCATCGGCGAACTTGACGAGCTCAATACCGGCGCCCTCAAGTTCACCGTTGAGGGGCAAGACGATGCGGACTTTTTGCGTCCCGCCCCATTGGATATCGAGCGTCGGATGGAGCATTTTCGCTCGCGGCGGGTTGCGGTAAGCCCCGCGACCCGGGTTGGGCTCCAGCTCGACATGGGTGGTCTCTATCAGCGCAGCACCCCAGCTCAATTGCAGTGCATCGCGCTGCGCATCTGCTGGAAGAACGACCGTGTCCTGATCGATCAATCCGTACTCGTCTTTCCACCCCGCTGCGCCAACTTCTGCGCGGTGGAAAACAGGGTTCGGCACATCCGCAATCGTGGTGGTCGCTGCGGCGTGCGCTTGCACGATGTAGGTGTCGGCACCGCCTTCGCCGTAAAGCCAGTCATCCCCTGCCCCGCTGACCAGATAGTCGGCGCCCTCGGAGCCGAGCAAGGTATCGTCACCTGCACCTGCGGATAAAAACGCGCCCGGTGTCCTGTCGCCGACAGTGCCGTAGTCAAGTGGGGAGCCTGCATAAGCGACGATCAGATCGTCTCCCGCGCCGCCGTGGAAAACGTTTTCCACTTCGACGTTGACTCGCCCGCCGGCATCGTTGCCATGGACGATTTTGCGTTTGATCGTTTCAGTCGTGACATCCCAGCGAAACGCCTTGGGCACTGTTGCGCCCGAACTGAAGCCTGCCGCCGGATAGACGTACCAGCCTTCAAGCGCGCCGGATTCCTTTCGGTCCTCCACCAATACGTCGCCCGTATTGAATGAAAACCCGTTGGCCGAGCCGGATCGATAATAGCGAGGCGCCTGACTTGAGGAGGCGATTGCTCCCTCGGCTTTCACCGGTTTATGTTCGACACGGGTTGTGGTTTTCGACTGCCTTTCACTGACTACGGCTCGCCCGCCATCAGCCTTCATCCATGGCGGCGTTTCCGACAGTGTTCCTGCGTCGACGCTGTCCTCGCTCAGCTCGGTGTGAGTGGTGTAACCGGTGTCGCTGGTGGTGACATGACTGCGGACCCAAACGCCTTGCTCATTCAAGGTAAAACCTGTGGCGTGTTTGCGGGCGGAGCGTTTTGACTGGATTTGCGCGAGGAACTCATCGGTCCAGTTGACCGCTTGAACAGACGCCACCGGGCCTTGCGCCGCAGCGGTGACATCGTCTGGCTGAACCGGATCCGCAACTTTGCTTTCAGGGGTTGCCGGGGCGGTGACAGGTTCCGGTACGGGTGGCTCGGACATCTCTATCGGTGGCAGTGTTTTGCGCAGGACATCTGCGTAATCCAGTACCACGCCGTCGCTGAAATTGAATGTGGAATCCTTCCACCGCTCGTGATTCTTGATGAGTATCGCGTCGCCCGTGCCATTGGCCAGTCGCAACACCGTGCCGACGGTAACTTCGATAACGTCGGCCTTCAGGCTTTGCGCGCAAAACCCTGCACCGAACCTGATGATGTTGCGGCCGCCGGCATCGGTGACGATATCCAGACCGTCGCCAGCGCCGAAATAGTAGATGTCAGCGCCATCCATGCCATCCAGCACGTCAGCACCGGGACCGCCATCAAACACGTTGTCGCCAGAATCGCCGCGAAGGTAGTCCGTCCCTTCCCCGCCCAGCAGGGTGTCGTTGCCACCGCCTCCGAGCAACGTGTCGTTACCTGGGCCACCGTGCAGATAATCGGCATTGTGCTCGGCCTCAGCGCTGTTTTCGTAATCGCCGGCAAGAATGTCGTCATCCGCGCCGCCGTACAGCGTGTCGGCACCGAAACCACCCTGTAACGTATCGTTTCCTTCGCCGCCCTGAAGCACGTCATTGTTGCTTCCGCCCGGTTGCAGGTCAGATACGTCGCCATCGAGAAAATCAGCCCCTGCGCCACCCGCCAGCGTATCCGCGCCGCCCATGCCGCGCAGGGTGTCATCCCCCGCGCCGCCATCGAGAAAGTCGTTGCCGTGATAGCGAACCGGATGCTCAGGGCTGTCGCCGATCAGATCGTCATTACCTTCGCCGCCGAAGAGCAAATCATCGCCACCGCCGCCCCAGAGCGTGTCATCGCCGGAGCCACCGTCCAGCAGATCATCGCCAAAAAAATGCGCGGCATCGCCTTCGACGCCATCCAGTACGCCGTCATCACCCTGCAAAATGTCGTTGCCAGGGCCGCCATACAAAGCGTCGCTGCCACCGTTACCGCCGAGTGAATCATCACCACTGCCGCCGTCCAGCACATCGTTGCCATGGTGTCTGCTGGACAGACCACCGCCCCAATCGAGGTTGTCACCAAGCATCACGTCGTTGCCGCTGCCACCGGCCAGGGTGTCGTTACCTTGATCGCCTTTGAGAAAATCGTCGTCAGCTCCGCCGTCAAGCAGGTCCTCCCCCCAGCCGCCGTTGATAATGTCCTTGCCGCCCTGCCCATACAGCACGTCACTACCGCCCTCGGGCGCACTGTTTATCGAGGCCTTTGAATAGACCGCTCGGTGACTGGTCACACCGCGAGCAATCGTGACGGCAGCGCGCTTTACCGACCAACCTTGTTCCAGGGCACCGGTGGTTTCGTCTCCGGATAACACATCGTCACCAGCACCGCCGATCAAGGTATCCCGGTCATTGCCACCGAGCAGAACGTCTCGCGATGCCGTACCGATAAGCAAATCGTCACCTTGTCCGCCGTCGAGCCAGTCTCCGCGATTTGCCTTGCCTTTGGCGTCACCGTCGGCCATGGCCTTTTCGATTGTCGTCTGCTTGTCGCCGAATAACCGATCGTCTCCAGCCTTGCCGAACAATCGATCAGAACCACCCAGGCCGAGAATGACGTCGTCTGCCGCGGAACCGTAAAGTACGTCGGCCTTGTTGCGCTGTTTGACCTTGGGCAGCAGCACCACGTTGCCCAGCTCATCAAAGGAAGGCTGATCGCCGGGGACAGTGGGATCAGCGTCTTTGGCTTTCCAGTCGCCCTGAAGCGTCAAATCCGCAGCAGTGAGCGGCTGCCCCTCGTATTCAGGGAGGCGGATGCCAAGCATCCCGGGCTGAAAGTTCTTGATGACCACCAGATCGCTCTGGCCATATTTGATGTTGAGGGTGTGTTCAACAAGCGTCAGGGTGATGGACTGATCCTCGGTAGACCAGATGTTGCTCAGAGGCGCGCGGCGTTTGAGTGCGGGAATCGGTGCGCCGTTGATCCACAGCTGCCCATCGGCGTTGGCATCAAGAATCTCGTCGATGCCATCGCCGCTGGCGAATTCATAACGGTCGTTGCCTTCGCCCCCGATCAAAGAATCGTTCCCCTTTCCTCCGAGCAGAACATCGTCACCGGCCATCCCGTACAACTCATCATTGCCGTCACCTCCGGTTAGCGAGTCGTTACCGCGACCACCTTCAATGACATCGTGACCGGCCATCCCATGGATCGAGTCATTGCCCACGCCGCCATACAGATGATCGGCATTTGCGCCGCCGGCGAAAGATCGCCCGCCGTCATCACCGAACAGGGCCAGCGGGTTCAAAACACCGGTGGTCATCGGCGCCTGTTTGCCTGAGGCGAGATCGGAGTAGGAAAACTGCTGCAGCGAGTGTTCGCCAAACGAGCCCTGGGTTCGGGCAATCAAACGCGCCAGCATTTGCGCACGATCCGCCAGCCACTGCGCGGTGATAAAGCCTTCGCCAGTGTGCGGATCGTAAAGCTCGAGGTTGCGGTCGGGATAACCGTCGGCTCGTTCTATGACGACTTCACTGAGTTGCTGCAAAGAGTTGCGCAACGCCAGACCGCGCGGCGTCGCCTCGCCTGCCAGTTTCGCCCATGCATTGGCATTGCCGAACTCGCCTATTGTCCGGGTGACGATGCTTTGCGACTGCTCCGGGGAGAATGCCGAGAAGAAGGCGTAAGCGTTGCTGGCGAAGGTTTCGTTGGTGGTGGGTATGGCAGCAGAATCGCCGTCGTAAGTGCGCTTGAACATGTCGAGAAATTCGTTCTGGCCGTAGCGCAAGATCAGCTCGACCACGGCGGCAACAGGCGTGCCTTTGACTACATGCTGAATCAGCGGATTCACACTGCCACTGGCCAGCGCGATATTGATTTGCTCGGGTACGACCGAGAGCAGACTTTGCAGTGGATTGATGCCGAAATTGCTGATCGCCGCTCGCAGGCCGACGCTGTAGGCGTCGATGGCGAAGAGAATGTTTTTATAGTCGTCGAGCCGGTTGGCTTTTGCCTGAGTGGGTGGGCCGCCATCTTCCGCATCCGGGTCGCCCGCGGAGATCAGTCTCCACGTTTCATAGGGAGGTTTACCGCCCAACAGGCTGAATCCGACTGTTCCAGACCAACCGGAGTTACGTTTCACGGCGGTGTCGTCCTCCCCGCAAACCTCCTTGAACAGGGCCTCGCCAATCGCGCTGGCGTCGATTTCTGCGATCTGGCTGATTGACGGAACAGTCCAGGGTGCCAGTTGACCGGCAAGGGATCCGTTGATCAGGGTATTGATGAAGTTGACGGCAACCTGGTTGGATGAAAGCTGCATCAGGTCTTCACTGAAAATTGTATTCAGTCTGAGTTCACCCTGGCGGGAGGTGTAACCACGAATCAGGGCAGAGTAGGCACCGTTTCCACCGTTGGCATCAATGGCCACGGCAAGCCAGAGTCTGGCGCTTTTCAGCACCTCTCCAGCCTCTTTATCGGCAGCTGCAACGTCAGAAACTTTTTCACCAATAATGTCGAATAGCTTCTGGTACAGGGGTGCGCAGCTTGCCCCTGCTAATTTCAGTGCATCGTACTGAAGTTGTTTTGAGCGCAGCCTCATTCCTTTGCAAATATTTGCTGCGTTGAAAATCTCTGATTTTTCCATATCGCTGAATACATAACTCATTGTTACTTCCTTGTAATAACAGAGCGTGAAAGATAGTCACTGAGATATTTGAGCATCTCAGGTGCTTCGCGTAATGACGCTAATCCGAGACCTACGCTACCGTGCCCCCCGGAAAAGTCGAAGTTATCCAGATTGATATTGCAGAAGAAATTCAGTTTGCCGAAATCAAGATTTTCCAATTCAGCTCTGCTGAACCTTGCCAGTTTCTCGTCAGTCAGTTTTTCCTCCGCCGCCGGGCGAATCAAGCCGTCACAGTTGATCAACCGAGGGGTTCCATCTCGCCGCGGCCAGCCAGTAATGACAAACGTTCTAACCGAGTCTTCATTCTTGAAATGCGGCGGAGGTGCATCCAGCCAAATCTCCAGCCCCGGATAATTCTTTAGTTTCACAATCAACTCATCCGGCCAGTTGACGTGTCGATAACCCCGCTCATGGGGCTCGGTAGTTTCCTTTCTGGTAAAAAGCCCGGCATTCAATTTATAGAGCCGCCAGCTTTCGGGGATCGGTTCCAGGCGCTGATTCTGGTACCGGTGCAGCCCCGTCCCGGTCCACCAGAAAAGCCCCTTCAGAGCAATCGCCAGACACGCTTTCTTGTTCACCATCTCAGGCATGCCAACGTAAAACTCAGGGACTAGCGTCTTATCTATATAGGCGCCGCCTAATATCGGCACTTGCTTCATGCTCGCCAGCTTGTTTTGGCAAGCTTTCTCGTTTGCCTGGTGAATAGCCGCCGACTCGGCAGATTGTTCTTTGCGAATATAAAATTCCGCTACGCAATAACAGACGTAAATGAACAAACCATACGTCAATAACCTTTTAAACCACTTGATCGCCTGCTTCCGCGACTTCCTGGGCATTTCAAACCTCCCGGCCAAACTGCGGAACGGTTGGTATGTCGTTATGCCCGGATATCGCGCTTGCAAAAACCTCAAAATATTGGCTCACGCCCGATTCCACACTGAACCGACCTGCCGTCAACTTCGCGGCGCTGGCAAGTCCATCGTACTCACCTGCCGACTTCAAAACCTTGCTTACACTTCTGGCAACTCCTTGATGGTCGAAGAAATCCACCAACATGCCATTGGCCCCATCGACGATGACTTCCCTTACCGGAGCCGTGTCCGACGCAACGACCACACAACCAGACGCCATCGCTTCCAGTAACGACCAGGACAAGACAAACGGATACGTCAGATAAACATGGACTTTCGAACACTGCAGAACCGCTCGGTAGGTCTGGTAAGGGAGTTTCCCTGTGAAGTGCATTCTGGAGTGATCGAAACTGACCTCCGCCTCCATCCTGCTGCGCCAATCCGGGTACCCGACCGGCTTACTCCCATAACTGACACCGTCACCGCCAACCACGATGATCTGCGCATCTGGGCACTCGGCCTGAATAAGCGGGATCGCTCGCATGAAACTGTGAAAGCCGCGATAAGGCTCAAGGTTTCTGGCGACATAAGTAACGATCGGCTGTCCGGCTCTCAGTTCGACCCCATTGGGCAATCTGACTGCCCCGACCTTGGCCAGGTCAGAAGTTTGAACGACACCCTCGTGAATGACCCGAATAGCCGACCGGTAAGCGGCTGGAAACAGGCTGCGCTGCCACTGTGTAGGTGCGATTGCGATATCACATTGTTGAAGATTCAACAGATGCAGCGAATTGAGCACCCGCAGCCGTGACGACTCCCTTGCGGCTCGCCGGAATTCAGGGTCGAACCCGCAATCGGCGCCCTGCGCTCGATAGTAATACTCGCAATAGTGAACAAGCGGCGTATCGGGGTAGACGTCCTTGGCGAACAGCGTTTCTCCCCATCCGGGATGAGCAAGAATCACGTCTGGCAGATAGCCCGAACGTTTCAGCCTGCCCAGGATTTCAAAAACCTTGTGCCCGTCAATCACTGCTTGTTCGTAGCGGATCAGATAGGGGTGAATATTGCCGGGCGCTCGGCTGGTCGCTCGATATCGATGGATTTGCACACCGGCGACGCCCGGTGCCGTGTCCCGGCCTATCGCCACAACCTCATCACCGCGCTCCAGCGCCGCCAGCACTACATGACGGAACTGACCGGGAAAATTTTGGTGAATAACCAGAAGCTTCATAGCGCTAAACGTCCATTTTTCGCCGCTATCGAGCTGAGGATTGCTCGCCTCGTTCGGCATCCATGAACGCTAACAAACACCACGAAATGAAACTGTAGGACGCTTCCGGGATTGCCTTGGGAGATGGCCCACGGAAGGACTTTTCGACGGGCAAAAAAAAGCGGCGCATCATGCGCCGCTTTTTTATTTGCGGTCAGTTACCAGCGGTTGCCACGGCCATTGTAGTCACGACGACCGCTGTGGCGATCGTAGTTGCCGCGACCGCGGTGGTCATTGTCCCAACCGCCGCGACGGTGGCCGTCCCAGCGTCCGCGATCGTTGCCGTGCCAGCGACGGCTTTCGTAATGACGCGGGGCCGGTTGATAGTGCCGAGGCGCCTGGTAATAACGCGGTTGCTGGTAGTACCGCGGCGCTGGCTGGTAGTAGCGCGGCTGAGTGTAATAAGTGCCGCCGCTGCGGTAATAGGAGCCGCCACCGCTGTAATAGGCCGGTGCGGGTGATGTGTAGACCTCTGACCTGTAGTCGCTGTCTCCATAGGAATAAGGAACGCATCCGCCAAGGGAAAAAAGCATCACGGCAAGCAGTACGATTCGGCGATACATGGCGGCCTCCTGGACCGCGGGTTGGCCACACCAGCGACGCTGGCAGGCGACCGTCAGCAATTGCTGACCGTCGAAGAATCAGACAGCGGTTTCGGAATCTGGTGCGTTCCTGCAACAAGTTGAAACAAGTGATTATGAAATCTTGTTTATCCGCAAAATCAGCGACCAGTGATGCGTAAACACGCTGCATGACGGTGCAACCGCGCACCACCACGATGCGCTGTCGCTCGCCCCGCTCACGTCGGCAATCCAGCAGATCCCCGCCGCAGAGGCCTCGGCCCGACTTGGCACGCCTCTCGCTTTAGCAAACCCGTGCAGGAGTCATCACAGGTTCGCGGCACCACAATTTGCAATGGCTGACTAGGGTTCCGGCTCGCAATCGCGAGTGGCTGGTCCGAGAGTTGGCGACCTCCAGTTGAGGTTACACGGCGGGACAAAAGCCCGGGAGACAAGCCACCGTTCGCGGTGCCGCGTTGCCTTCCTGTCCGTCCTCGATCAACTGGAGAATCCGCAATGATCCGACTACGTTTCCCCGCCCTGCTCGCCGCCGCTTTCGCCGCGCTCATCAGCACGCAATCTTCCGCCGCCCAGAAAGACCACTTCAGCGTGTGCTGGACGATCTACGCCGGCTGGATGCCATGGGAATACGCCGGCAGCCAGGGCATCGTCGACAAATGGGCGAAGAAATACGGGATCAAGATCGACGTCGTGCAGCTCAACGACTACGTCGAATCGATCAACCAGTACACCGCCGGCCAGTTCGACGGCTGCACCATGACCAACATGGATGCGCTGACCATTCCCGCTGCCGGCGGCGTTGACAGCACCGCGTTGATCGTCAGCGATTTCTCCAACGGCAACGACGGCATCGTGCTCAAGGGTGAAGGCAAGAAAGTCGCCGATCTGAAAGGCATGGACGTCAATCTGGTCGAGCTGTCGGTCTCCCATTACCTGCTGGCTCGCGCGCTGGACTCGGTGGACCTGACCGAGAAAGACCTGAAAGTGGTCAACACCTCCGACGCCGACATTGCCGCCGCATTCAACACCGACGACGTCAACGCCGTGACCACCTGGAACCCGATGCTCTCGGATATCAAAGCCAAACCCGGCGTCACCGAAGTGTTCAATTCCAGCCAGATTCCGGGTGAGATCATGGACATGATGGTGGTCAACAGCGCCACCCTCAAAGACAACCCGGCACTGGGCAAAGCGCTGACCGGGGCGTGGTTCGAAGTGGTCGCTTTGATGAACGCGAAAAGTGCCACGAGCAAAGCTGCGCTGGAACACATGGCCAAGGCCTCGGGTACTGATCTCGCCGGCTTCCAGGCGCAACTGGACACCACAAAACTGTTCGCCACGCCGAGCGAAGCGCTGAGTTTCGCCACCAGCAAACAACTGCCGGACACCATGCGCAAGGTCGCGGAATTCTCCTTCGAGCACGGCCTGCTCGGCGAAGGCGCGAAGGACCCGAGCGCGGTCGGCATGTCTTTCCCCAACGGCGTGACCAGCGGCGACACCGCCAACCTCAAGCTGCGTTTCGATCCGACTTACGTGCAGATGGCCGCCGACGCCAAGCTGTAAGCCACGGAGGATTTGGCCATGCGCCTGATCAATCGCCACCCCGATCGCCCGAGTCGCCTGTTGTTGGTGATCCTGCCGTTCGCGCTCGTGCTGTTCGCCTACTTCACAGGCTCGGCCGAGCGCCTGGCGGACAACCCCAACGACAAACTGCTGCCCAGCGCCGTGCAGATGAGCGACGCGGTAAAACGCCTGGCCTTCAACGCCGACAGCCGCACCGGTGAATATCTGTTGTGGCAAGACACCGCGTCGAGTCTGCTTCGTTTGGCCATCGGCCTCGGCATCGCGGCGCTGGCGGGTCTTTGCCTCGGTATCGCGGCGGGCACCCTGCCGCTGTTCGGCGCGCCGTTGTCGCCGTTGCTGACGGTGCTGTCGATGGTGCCGCCGCTGGCGATCCTGCCGATTCTGTTCATCGTCTTCGGCCTGGGCGAGTTGTCGAAAGTCATGCTGATCGTGATTGGCATCACCCCGGCGCTGGCCCGAGATCTGGAACAGCGTGCCCGCGACATTCCGGTCGAACTGCTGATCAAGGCGCAGACCCTCGGCGCCTCGACCTGGACGCTGATGCTGCGCGTGGTCTTGCCGCAGCTGTTGCCGCGCTTGCTGATCTCGCTGCGCTTGATGCTTGGTTCGGCGTGGCTGTTCCTGATTGCTGCCGAAGCGATCGCCTCCACCGATGGCCTCGGCTACCGGATCTTTCTGGTGCGGCGCTACCTGGCGATGGATGTGATCCTGCCCTACGTGGTGTGGATCACCCTGCTCGCCTGGCTGATGGACTGGGGCTTGAAGCAGCTAACCCAGCGCGCTTTTCCCTGGTACGAGGGAGCAGCGAAATGAGCTTCATCACAGTAAAAAACGTCTGGCAGCAGTACGCCGATCAAGTGGTTCTGGAAGGCTTGAACCTGAGCGTCAACGAAGGCGAGTTCTGCACCTTGGTCGGCGCCTCCGGTTGCGGCAAATCGACCTTCCTGCGCCTGCTGCTCGGCCAGGAAAGCGCCAGTCGCGGGGAGATTCTGCTCGACGGCCAGCCCTTGGCCGGCGAACCGGATGCCAGCCGTGGCGTGGTCTTTCAGCGCTACTCGGTGTTCCCGCATCTGAGCGTGCTCGACAACGTCGCCCTCGGTCTCGAATTGCCGCGCGCGCCCTTGCTCGGCCGACTGTTCGGCAACGCCAAACGCGAGGCGCGCGAGCAGGCTGCAGCCCTGCTGACAAAAGTCGGCCTCGGCCATGCGCTGGACAAGTACCCGGCACAGCTGTCCGGCGGCATGCAGCAACGCTTGGCCATCGCTCAGGCGCTGATCATGAAGCCGCGCGTGTTGTTGCTCGACGAGCCCTTCGGCGCGCTCGATCCGGGCATTCGCAAAGACATGCACGCGCTGCTGCTGGAGCTGTGGCGCGAGACGCAACTGACGGTGTTCATGGTCACCCACGACCTGTCCGAGGGCTTCAGCCTCGGCACGCGCCTGCTGGTGTTCGACAAGGTGCGCCTCGACCCGCACGCCCCCGGCGCCTATGGCGCCCGCATCACCTACGACATCCCGTTGAACAGCGACCGCCGCGCCCAGCGCGCCGCCGTCGAGGCCCTGCCGCTGCCGCTGGCGGGCACCCTTCGCACTGCTTGAGAGGACTGCTGCAATGACTGATTCAATCCAACTCTTCCCACCCTTCGCTGAAGAACTGCTGCCGGGCGGCGGCCACCGTTCGTTCGTGCTCAAGCGCGGCCAATTGCTGCGCCTGACCGACCTGCGCGGTGGCGCTAACGTCAGCCTGACCTTGCTCAATGCCAATGAAAAAACCGAGCGATTGAACCTGCCCGACAGCCTCAAATGCCAACACACCGCCAAGCTCACTGCCGGCCACTGCCTGTACTCGGACATGGGCCGCGTGCTCGCCGCGATCACCGCCGACACCTGCGGCTGGAGCGACAGCCTCGGCGGCGTGCTCTGCGCGCAAGAAGTCGCCGAAAAATACGGTCAGGGCCGCTACCAGGAACTGCGCAACGGCTTCTTTCGCAATGGCACCGACAACCTGCTGGTGGAGCTCGGCAAGTGGGGCCTGGGCCTGTCCGACCTGCTGATGACCCTCAATCTGTTCAGCCGCGTGAACGTCGATGAGGCCGGGCGTTTCCACTTCGTCGAAGGCAACTCGAAGGCCGGTGACTACATCGAGTTGTATGCGCCGATGGACACCCTGGTGGTGCTCACCGCCCTGCAACATCCGATGGACCCGTCACCCGAATACGCTCCGAAACCCTTGAAGCTGAGCTGGATGAACGCCGACGCCAGCGTCGCCGAACACTGCCGCACTTCGCGCCCGGAAAACGAGCGCGGCTTCACCAACACCGACCGTTTGTTCGCCTGAGGATCGCTGCCATGTCACTCGCAATCGCCACTTCGCACAAGCAAGCCGACAGCGCGATCTACCGCGCGACCATTCCCGCCGGCGAGCCCTGGCTGATGGAGGTCAAGGCCGGGCAGACCCTGCGCATCCTCGATCTGGAAGGCAATCAGGCCGTCGACACTTTGTTTTACAGCCTCGCCAACCCCAAGGAACGCTACGACGTGCAACGCACCTTGCGCCGGCAGAACAGCGTCTACCTGAGCACCGGCAGCGTGCTGTATTCCAACCTCGGCCAGCCGATGCTGACCATCGTTGCCGACACCTGCGGGCGCCACGACACCCTCGGCGGCGCCTGCGCGCAAGAGAGCAACACCGTGCGCTACGCCCTTGAAAAACGCTACATGCACAGCTGCCGCGACAACTACCTGCGCGCCTGCGCCCACGACGGCCGATTGAGCAAGAGCGACATCGGGCCGAACATCAATTTCTTCATGAACGTGCCTGTGACGGCGGATGGCGGGCTGACCTTCGAGGACGGTATTTCCGCGCCGGGCAAGTACGTTGATTTGCGCGCGGAGATGGATGTGATCGTGCTGATTTCCAACTGCCCGCAGCTGAACAACCCGTGCAATGCCTACAATCCGACCCCGGCGGAGTTGCTGGTATGGAACTGACCATCAGCCGCTTACGCCGTTGGCTTTTTGCCCTGTGCCAGGCGCGTTCCGGGCAGTGCCTGAAACCTTCAAGGCACTGATAGTCCTGTGGGAGCTGGCTTGCCAGCGATTGCGGTGTTTCAGTCACCAACAATGTTGGATGTGCCGACCTCATCGCTGGCAAGCCAGCTCCCACAGGAGTTTGCGGTGAGTTTGAGTGATGTTTTTTCCATCCGGGACGGCCCGGATGTCTGTCGAAAAACAGCGGGACGGCCCGCTCCCCCTTCAGGGGTTATGCCATGTTCGAAAAAATCCTGATCGCCAACCGTGGCGCGATTGCCTGTCGCCTCCTGCGCACGATCAACGTGCTGAAGGCCCAAGGCGTCGCCGTGTATTCAGAAGCCGATGCTGCCAGCCTGCACATCTCCCAGGCCGCTGAAGCGTACAGCCTCGGCGAAGGCGCGGCGTCCGCGACCTATCTGGCGGTCGACAAAATCCTCACGATCGCCAAACAAAGTGGCGCCACGGCGATTCATCCAGGCTACGGATTTCTCTCGGAAAACGCAGCGTTCGCCGAAGCCTGCGAAGCGCAGGGCATCGCCTTCATCGGGCCGACGCCGGAGCAATTGCGGGTGTTCGGCCTCAAGCACACTGCTCGCGCGCTGGCCAGACAGCACGGCGTACCCATGCTCGAAGGCACCGACCTGCTCGACAGCCTCGATTGCGCGCTGAGCGCCGCCGAACAGGTCGGCTACCCGGTGATGCTGAAAAGCACCGCTGGCGGTGGTGGCATCGGCATGCGCGTGTGCCGCAGCGCCAGTGAATTAAGCGAATCATTCGAAGCGGTGAAACGCCTCGGTCAGAACAACTTCAGCGACGCCGGGGTGTTCATCGAGAAGTACATCGAACGCGCGCGGCATCTGGAAGTGCAGGTGTTCGGCGACGGCTGCGGTGAAGTCATCGCTCTCGGTGTGCGCGACTGTTCGGTGCAGCGGCGCAACCAGAAAGTCCTCGAAGAAACCCCGGCGCCGAACCTGCCCGAAGGCATGGCCGATGAGCTGTGCGCGGCAGCGATCAAACTGGCGCAAGCGGTGAATTATCGCAGCGCCGGCACCGTCGAATTCGTCTTCGACAGCGAGGCCCAGCGCTTCTATTTTCTCGAAGTGAACACGCGCTTGCAGGTCGAGCACGGCGTCACCGAGCAGGTGTGGGACGTAGATCTGGTGCGCTGGATGATCGAGTTGGCCGCCGGTGATCTGCCGCCGCTGAACGAGTTGTATCAAGGCCTGGAACCGCAGGGCCATGCGATTCAGGCACGTCTGTATGCGGAAGATCCGGGGCGTGATTTCCAGCCGAGCCCGGGCCTGCTGACCGCTGTGCAGTTTCCGCCCGCCAACGGCGTTGAGTTGCGTATCGACACCTGGGTCGAGGCCGGCGTGGAAATCCCGCCGTATTTCGATCCGATGATCGCCAAGCTCATCGCGTGGGCGCCGAGTCGCGAACAGGCTCGCGCCGAACTCCATCAGGCACTGGGCGATAGCCTGCTGTACGGCGTGGAAACCAACCGCGATTACCTGCGGCAGATTCTGCTCGATGCTCCATTCGCCAGCGGTCAGCCGTGGACCCGTTGTCTGGAAAATCTGCTGTATCACGCCAACACCTTCGAAGTGCTCAGCGCCGGCACGCAAACCAGTGTGCAGGACTATCCCGGACGCCTAGGCTATTGGGCCGTCGGCGTGCCTCCGTCGGGGCCGATGGACAGCCGAGCGCTGCGCCTGGGCAATCGTCTGCTCGGCAATGAACAAGGCGCCGCCGCACTGGAAATCACCATGAGCGGGCCGATCCTGCGTTTCAATTGTGACGCGGTAGTCGCGGTGACCGGCGCGCCGATTGCCTTGACCCTTGACGCTGAACCGGTGCCGATGAACACCGCGCTGCTCATCCCGGCCGGCGCGACATTGCAACTGGGCAGCATCAGCGGCGCCGGCGCGCGCAGTTATCTGTGCCTGCGCGGCGGCTTGCAGGTGCCGGATTATCTGGGCAGCAAAAGTACCTTCACCCTCGGCCATTTTGGCGGCCATGGCGGACGGGCGTTAAGGGCCGGTGACGTGTTGCATGTGCCGGCATTGGCCGACCACAGCGCCGGCCAGCAACTGGCCGAACAGCACATCACTGCGCTGCCGAGCGTGCGCCAGATCCGGGTGATCTACGGTCCGCACGGCGCACCGGAATACTTCAGCGAAAACTACATCGCCACGTTCTTCGCGACCCAGTGGGAAGTGCATTTCAACTCCAGCCGCACCGGCGTGCGCTTGATCGGACCGAAGCCTGAGTGGGTGCGTGAGGATGGCGGTGAAGCGGGTCTGCACCCGTCGAACATCCATGACAATCCGTACGCGATTGGTGCGGTGGATTTCACTGGCGACATGCCGGTAATTCTCGGCCCGGATGGCCCGAGCCTGGGTGGGTTTGTCTGCCCGGTGACGGTGATTGAGGCCGATCTGTGGCAGCTGGGACAGCTCAAGGCGGGCGATAAAATCCAGTTCATTCCCGTCGACCTCGGCACCGCCCGCGATCTCGCCCTGAAATGGGATGCCCCCTGTGGGAGCGAGCCTGCTCGCGAAAGCGTCGGCCCAGACAAATCGATATTGACTGACACGGCCTCTTCGCGAGCAGGTTCGCTCCCACAGGGTTTGGTGTCGCCTGTGGTGTTGGCGTTGGGCCAAGGCGATCAGCGACTGGTTGCACGGGTTTCTGGCGACACTCATTTACTGCTGGAAATCGGCGCGCCGGAGCTCGATCTGGTCCTGCGCTTTCGCGCCCACGCGCTGATGCAGGCGCTGGAAAGCCAAGCCCTGCATGGGGTGATCGACCTCACCCCGGGCATTCGCTCGCTGCAAGTGCACTACCAGCCCGAGCAACTGCCGCTGGCCGATCTGCTCGGCATCGTCGCCGGCGAATGGGACGCGGTGTGCGCCGCCAAGGACTTGCAGGTGCCGTCGCGCATCGTGCACTTGCCGCTGTCGTGGGACGACCCGGCCTGTCAGTTGGCGATCGAGAAATACATGACCACCGTGCGCAAAGACGCGCCGTGGTGCCCGAGCAATCTGGAGTTCATCCGGCGCATCAACGATCTGCCGAATCTCGACGAAGTGCAGCGCACGGTGTTCGATGCGAGCTATCTGGTGATGGGCCTTGGCGACGTCTATCTCGGCGCTCCGGTGGCCACGCCGCTCGACCCGCGTCATCGTCTGGTGACCACCAAGTACAACCCGGCACGCACCTGGACCGCCGAGAATTCGGTCGGCATCGGCGGCGCCTACATGTGCGTGTACGGCATGGAAGGCCCGGGCGGTTATCAGTTCGTCGGGCGCACTCTGCAGATGTGGAATCGCTATCGCGAAGTCGCCGCGTTCGATGGCAAACCGTGGCTGCTGCGCTTCTTCGATCAGATCCGTTTCTACCCGGTCAGCGCTGAAGAACTGCTGCACATCCGCCGCGATTTCCCGCTGGGGCGCTTCGATCTGAACATCGAACACAGCCAACTCAACCTCGCCGACTATCAGGCATTTCTCAGTCAGGAAGCCGAGGGCATCAGCGCCTTCCGTGCGCAGCAACAGGGCGCGTTCAAAGCTGAACGCGAGCGCTGGATCGCCAGCGGCCAGGCGCATTTCGACAGCGAAGAAGCCGTGCCTGACGCCAGCGAAGAAGCACCACTGGAAAGCGGTGAGCACAGCGTCGACAGCCACATCGCCGGCAATCTCTGGCAGGTGCAGGTCGAGGCTGGCCAGCGCGTCGCGGCGGGCGATGTGCTGGTGATTCTCGAGTCGATGAAGATGGAAATCCCTGTGCTCGCGCCGCTGGCCGGTGTCGTGCGAGAGATCCGCGTGCAACCCGGCTCAGCGGTGCGTGCCGGACAACGGGTCGCAGTGCTGGAACTCGACTGAAGCCATTTCTGAAAAGGATCAACCGATGAATCTGCAACTCGATGCACTGCGCCAGGCCTACCGCAATGGCGACACCACACCGCGCCAACTGCTGCTGCAATTGCGCGAAAAAGCCGCTGCGCTGAACCCCGACTATCACCTGTTCATCCACCTGCTCAGCATCGATGAACTGGAGCCGTATCTGGCCGCCCTCGACGGTCGTGACCTCGACAGTCTGCCGCTGTATGGCGTGCCGTTTGCGATCAAGGACAACATCGATCTGGCCGGCATTCCCACCACCGCCGCGTGCCCGGCGTTTGCCTATGTGCCGCAGCAGTCGGCGACCATCGTCGAGCAACTGTTGGCGCTGGGGGCGATCCCGCTGGGCAAGACCAATCTCGATCAGTTCGCCACAGGCCTCAATGGCAGCCGCTCGCCCTACGGCGCGTGCCCGAACAGTGTGCTGGCGGAGTATCCGTCCGGCGGTTCCAGCGCGGGTTCATCCCTGGCGGTAGCGCTGGGTGTGGCGAGTTTTGCCTTGGGCACTGACACCGCCGGTTCCGGGCGGGTGCCGGCGGCGCTGAATAATCTGGTGGGATTGAAGGCGAGCAAAGGCCTGATTTCCACCGCTGGCGTGCTGCCGGCGTGCCGCACGCTGGACTGCGTAACCACCTTCACCGCCACTGCTCGCGAGGCCAGTCAGTTGCTGGCGTTGACGGCAAAACACGATCCTCGCGATGAGTACAGCCGACGCAATCCGGCCTGGAATGACGGCTCGGCATTTGGCGCGCCACGGCCATTTCGCTTCGGCGTGCCACGGGCGCAGGACCTTGAGTTTTTCGGCTGCAACGAGGGGCCACAGTTGTTCGCAGCGGCCATCGAACGGCTCAAGGCTCTGGGCGGCGAGGCAGTCGAATTCGATCTGTCGCCGTTTCTCGAAGCAGCGCGTCTGCTCTACGACGGGCCGTGGGTCGCCGAGCGTTACAGCGTCGCCGGTGAGCTGATGGAGCAGAACCCCGAAGCGGTGCTGCCGGTGATCCGTGCGGTGCTGGCCAAGGCTCCGGCAGTGACTGGCGTGCAGACCTTTCGCGCGCAATATCGATTGCAGGCACTGAAGGCCCTCTGCGACGAGGCTCTGGAAAATCTCGACTGCGTGCTGACACCGACCATCGGCCGTCCAGTGACCCTGGCCGAGCTTGCGGCCGAGCCGGTGCTGCGCAATTCCGAACTGGGCTATTACACCAACTTCATGAACCTGCTCGACTACGCCGCCGTGGCCGTGCCGACCGCGTTCATGAGCAACGGTTTGCCGTGGGGCGTGACGTTGTTCGGGCGGGTATTTACCGATCAGTATCTGTTGAGCGTGGCGGATGCCTTGCAGCGCCAGCAGGACAGTGCCCTGTCAGCTCCGGCGAACCCTGCGCGCAATGACCGCGCTCGATTGGTGGTGTGTGGCGCGCATCTGCAAGGGCTGGCGTTGAACTGGCAACTGACCCAGCGTGGCGGGCGTTTGCTGGAAACCACATTCAGTTCGCCGGACTATCGACTGCACGCCCTCGCCGGCGGCCCGCCATTGCGACCGGGCATGGTGCGGGTCAAGGACGCCGGCGTGGCGATTGCCGTGGAGGTGTGGGAGTTGCCGAGCAGTGAGCTGGGCTCGTTTCTCACCGGGATTCCGGCGCCGCTGGGGCTGGGCAAGGTGCAACTGGCGGATGGGCGCTGGGAGAGCGGGTTTATCTGTGAGCCGTATGGGTTGGAGGGTGCGGTGGATATCAGTCATTTGGGGGGATGGCGGGCGTATCTGGCATCCCGGGGCTGATCCGAAAGCTCGCCCTCACCCTGGCCCTCTCCCCCAGGAGAGGGCCAGGGTGAGGCGTTTGTTCATCGGTTGCCATTGGCTGATACCGAGTCGATCACAGATTTTCCATCACCCACAATCCAGCTCCCTCTCCCCCGGGAGAGGGCTGGGGTGAGGGGCTGCGATTTCCCTGACACACCGCTACGTCATATCCCCCGCCATTTCAGGCACAAATCCCGCAGTGTTTTCCCGACCATCCCACTAGAATGCATCCCATCGGGCCACTGCCAACGGATCTGCCATGCCGCTTCGTTCTCCCTTGTACTCGCAACGTTCACTGGTGCTCACCCTGGTCGCCCTGCTCGGCGCCGGGTTTCTCGCTACATCACTGTTGAGCTATTTCGCCTCCCGCGAGTCGATCCGCGACAACATCGTCAACACTGAACTGCCACTGACCTCCGACACGGTCTATTCGGAAATCCAGAAAGATCTGGTCCGGCCGATCTTGATTTCCTCAATGATGTCCCGTGACACGTTCATGCGCGACTGGGTGGTCAATGGCGAGCAGAATCCCGAGCAGATGACCCGCTATCTCGACGAGGTCATGACCCATTACGGCGCCTACACGGCGTTCTTCGTTTCCAATGCCACGCTCACCTACTACCACGCCAAAGGCGTGCTCAAGCAGGTCAAAGTCGATGAGCCGCGCGACACCTGGTACTTCCGCGTGCGCGACATGCAGGACCCGTACGAGATCAACGTCGACCCGGATCTGGCCAACAAGGACAACCTGACGTTCTTCATCAACTACAAGGTCTACGACTACCACAACCGCTTCATCGGTGCTGCGGGCGTGGGCCTGACCGTGGACGCGGTGATCAAGCTGATCGACAAGTATCAACAGCGCTATCAACGCAGCGTGTACTTCGTCGATACCTTCGGCCGGCTCGTATTGACCGGTGCCGAGGGTGGCCCGGAAGGCGCGCACATCGGCCAGAGTCTTGGCGAACTGGAGAGCATGAAAAGTCTGGTCAGCCAGTTGCCCAAGCCGCACAGCGGCAGCTACGAATATTCCACCCACGGCCAGGGGCATTTTCTCAACGTGCGGTTTATTCCCGAGTTGAACTGGTACCTGTTCGTCGATAAACGCGAGGACGGCGCGCTGAGCGAGATCCGCCGGTCGCTGTATCTCAATCTGCTGATCTGCCTGCTGGTGACGTTGATCGTGCTGGCCTTGCTCAATCGAGTGATCAAGCGCTTCCAGGCGAAGATTCAGGCGCACGCCACCCTCGACAGTCTCACCGAACTGCCGAACCGACGCGGCTTCGACATCCTCGCCGCGCAAGCGCTGCACGAGGCCCAACGGGAAACCAAGCCGCTGACCGCGTTGTTGCTCGACCTCGACCACTTCAAAGCCTTGAACGACACCTACGGACACATGGCCGGCGATCAGGTGTTGATCGGTTTCGCCCGCGACCTGCAAAGTTGCCTGCGTCACGCCGACATCGTCTGCCGCTGGGGCGGTGAAGAGTTCATCGTTCTGTTGAAAGACACCGACGGCGAGACCGGGCAGAAAATTGCCGAGAAGATCCGCCAGCACGTCGAACAACACGAATATGCCTACGATGGCCACACCCTGCATCTGACCGTGAGCATCGGCGCCACCACCGTGCAACGCGATGACACCTTGCACACTCTGCTGTCCCGGGCCGATCATGCGATGTACCGCGCCAAGCAAACCGGGCGCAACCGCACCTGCATGGAAATGCCGCACTCGACCTATGCCTGATAACGACGTCAAACCCGACCACTGCCCGGCCTGCGGCGCCCGCAACGATTGCAGCCTCGCCGACCCGCGCACCGCCGACCGCGAATGCTGGTGCTATGGCGTGACCATCGAGCCGGCGGTGCTCGACGCGCTGCCGGCCGCGCTGCGCAATCAAGCCTGCCTGTGCCCGCGCTGCGCACAGGTCGAAGCGCAACTGCAAGCAGGTCGGCGGCCGATCCCGTAAGATGCGCGGCCCTTCGTCCGTTGAATTCTGACCATGCGCGTCGACCGCTTCCTCAGCAATCTGCCCCGCTACAACCGTCAGCAGGTGCGCCTGTTGCTGGTGGAAAAGCGCGTGCGGATTGACGGAAAAGTCGTCAGCGACCCGCACAGTGACGTACTGGAATTCAGCCGGGTCGAAGTCGATGATGAGGTGCTGCAAAGCGGTAAACCGGCGCGCTATTTCATGCTGCACAAACCGCCGGGTTGCGTCAGCGCCACCCGCGATCCGCAGCATGCGACCGTGCTCGACCTGCTCGATGAACCGCACAAGGACGATCTGCACATCGCCGGACGTCTGGATTTCAATACCACCGGGCTGATGCTGATCACCAATGACGGCACCTGGTCGCGACGCCTGACGCAGCCGCAAACCAAACTGCCGAAGGTCTATTACGTCGAAACCGAACAGCACATCGACCCCAGCTACGCGCTGAAATTTTCCGAGGGCATCTACTTCGCTTTCGAAGATCTGACGACGCAACCGGCGCAGCTTGAGCTGCTCGGTCCACGCTCGGCACGGCTGAGCATCGTTGAAGGCCGCTACCATCAGGTCAAGCGCATGTTTGGCTTCTTCAACAACAAAGTCCTGCGCCTGCACCGCGAATCCATCGGCGAACTGACCCTCGATCACGCGCTAAAACCGGGCGAATACCGCGCTTTGCGCACCGAAGAGATTCATTTGTTCTAAGCCGGCGACCGCTCAGCCGAAGTTGTCGAACAATTCGCCGACGGCACTTGCGTGATCCTGAGTCCCCTGCTTGAATCAGGACGTCGGCCGAAATGTGACCGATGAGTCACCACATACTTCCAAGAAACTTTTTGTCGGTCGTCTGCCCTCAAGGGCTGCGCCTCAGCCGGCAATCTGCCCGCCAATAACAACACCCGTCGACCTGCCGTACCGGATCGACATGGGCCAGCAAATTTCAGGCGTATGCCTACCTGTCACAAAGCTCGTGCAATCTCGATTGCGCGCATACCCGCTTGCTTGCCAGGAGTCTTATGACATGAGGCCAGAAATCGCTGTGCTGGATATACAGGGTCAGTATCGGGTTTACACGGAGTTCTATCGCGCAGACGCCGCAGAAAAGACCATCATTCTGGTCAACGGCTCGATGGCCACGACTGCGTCGTTTGCACAGACCGTGAAAAACCTGCACCCGCAATTCAACGTGGTCTGCTATGACCAGCCCTACGCGGGCCGCTCAAAAGCCCACAACCGGCATGAGAAACATCTGACGAAGGAAGTCGAAGGGCAGATCCTGCTGGAGCTGATCGATCACTTCGCCGCCGAACACGTGCTGTCGTTCTCCTGGGGCGGCGCCGCCACCCTGGTCGCCCTCGCCCAGCAACCGCGGCGCATTGAAAAAGCCGTGATCAGCTCGTTCTCACCGGTGATCAATGCGCACATGCTCGATTACCTCGAGCGCGGCGTCGATTACCTCGGCAGCCGCGACGGCGATCGGGTCGGTCATCTGGTCAACAACACCATCGGCAAACACCTGCCGTCACTGTTCAAGCGCTTCAACTATCGCCACGTCAGCAGCCTCGCCGAGCATGAGTACGGGCAGATGCACTTTCACATCAACGACGTGCTGCACAGCGATCGCCAGTGCTATCTGAATGCGGCGAAAAAGATCAGCGTGCCGGTGCTGTTTCTGAACGGCGAATGGGACGAATACACCGCCGCCGAGGATGCGCGACTGTTCGGCAACCACGTTGCCCACAGCAGCTTCACTACCCTGCAAGCCACCGGGCACTTCCTCGACATGGAGCACAAGGCCGCCTGCCGCGACAGCCAGAACGCTCTGCTGGGCTTTCTGAAACCTGCGCCGCAAGCCAGCCGAACGCGCTACTCGTTTGTGCAGGATCACCATGCCCTGGCCATTTGAAACAGCGTCATCGCGGGCAAGGCTGCAAGTTGCAAGTGCCTGTTGCACCGGCGCAGCCCTTGCTCGCGATCGACCGATTTCTGCGCGGCAAAGCCCTCGCAGAGAAAAGAAAACTTCAAATCCGTGGCCGAGTCTGGTACAAAGTCAGCCGCTCTGAGCGGGTATAGTTTAGTGGTAGAACGAAAGCTTCCCAAGCTTTAGATGAGGGTTCGATTCCCTCTACCCGCTCCACCGAATATTGATCTCGCGTTGTGTTGTCCGACGAGGGATGCAGGAATAGAAAAGACCGGCCTTGATGGCCGGTTTTTTTGTGCCTGGAAGTTGGTGAAAGACAATTTCCAAGGAAAAGCCTTCAGCTCCAAAAAGAACCCCAGCGACTCTGAAAATCATCCAGAGAAGGATCGTTACCAACGTCGCCCTCCTTACGGCCTGGCTCGCTCTATCAGTCGCAATGCCTGGCTGAGCGATCTGCTTTCATTTTGCCGCGTAAATGTCACCGCAAAACACTGCAACACAACCATCGTTCCTCCAAACACACGCGGCCTAGACTGGGTTGACCACCTCGCCGGACGCCACAATGGCTGAACGGTAGCAAGTCTATTGATCTGTAGAATTCAGTAGGTATAGTAACCACCAAGCACATCACAGGGAGGTGTTGTGAACAGCCGTTTTTTAATCGGACAACTCGTCGCGGACGGTTGGTTTCTGGTACGTATCCGGGGCAGTCATCACCACTTCAAACATCCAACCAAACCAGGATTGGTAACAGTGCCGCATCCAAAAAAGGATCTGCTCAAAAAAACGGCCATCAGTATTTTGCAACAGGCCATGCTCTGAATCCGTTCTCAGCGTTGCCTTGGAGGATCACGAACATGCTTTACCCGATTGCGATTTCAATAGGCGACGAGGAACACGCTTGGGGAGTTGAAGTGCCGGACATTCCTGGCTGCTTTTCTGCCGGCGACGACCTTGATGACGCTGTCGCCATGGCGCGCGAGGCGATCGAAGGTCATTTCGAAATTCTGGCAGACGACGGTGCGCCGATTCCATCGGCCAGCAAATTGAGCCTGCATGTCGCCAATCCGCAGTACGCCGGATGTGCGTGGGCGGTAGTGGATATCGACGTGGTCAAATACTTGGGCAAAGCACAGAAGCTCAACATCACTCTGCCGGGGCACTTGCTCAATCGCATTGATGAGTACGTGTTGCATCATCCTGAGGAGAAAAGCCGATCCGGGTTTCTGGCTTCGGCGGCGTTGAAGGTCTTGCAGCAGGGTTAAAAAATTCTTACTGCCCAACCGGCTCTCAGTCGCCGGTTTTTTCATGTCTGACGTTTGGGGAAATTCTCGCTCTGCTGATTGAAAAGTATGAGGAGCAGCATTTTCCGATGCCGCCCTCTGATCCCATTGAAGCCATCAAATTCCGTATGGATCAGCAAGGCTTGACGCCGCGGGATCTCGAGTCCTTTATTGGCATCAGTGGCCATGTTTCGGAAGTATTGAACCGCAAGCGCAAGCTGAGTCTGGCAATGATCAAACGTCTGCACGATGGCTTGCGTATTCCTTAGCAGACCGGTAGGAAGTCCAGAACCCGGCGCACCCGAGGGTGCCATGCGCACAGTCACTATCAAGTGCAGGCGAAGCCTGACTGGAAGGTACATGTGCAACCGTTGGTCAATCCAGGCCGGGCTGCTAAACCCGATCACTGGAAATCAGTGACGCGAACCAAGTTACCGACCGCCCGCCAGGCGCACAAGCAGGCGGATTGTGGCGTACCGGTAGGCAGCGGCGCAAGGATTTGTAGGCATCGGGACGTAACGCGGTTCGACTTTAAACAGCCATGGCGCACCACGTGTAAAAGCCTGGAAAACAGAAGGAAATTTCCGACGAGTTCAGCGTGAACGAGTTGAAAGGATGCCAGAGGACGATGATGGTGGCGGTGTGGCGGTGATCGGATTTTCAAGCGCCAGCGAGCCCCTCACCCTAACCCTCTCCCGAGGGAGAGGGGACCGATCGGGTTGTTCTTGCGAGTTACGCCGACCTGAACCAATGCGTCGAACTCACGATAAAAAACGAGCTAGACGAATGAATATTTTCAACGGGTCGCAACAATAAACAAACGTGGAAACGGCAACAGCACCGAGCCGTCAGCCAAGGCCGGATAAGCCTTGGCAACTTCCGCCAGATACCGCTGCAGATACTGCGCCCGTTCCTCCTCGGTCAATGGGCTCAGGAATGGAATCAACCCGCTGCCCTTGAACCACTCCACCACCCCCGCCGCACCATCACGAAGTTGGTGATGATAGGTGGTGCGCCACACATCGACCCGCGCGCAATGCGGGCGCAGCATCGAAAAATACTCACTGGCACTGGCCATGTCGGTACGCTGCCCGGCAGCGTCTGCGAGCTTGCTCGCCCACGGCCCATTGGCGGCGACTTCACGCATCAAGCGGTGGGACGGTTCGTTGAGGTTGTCCGGCATCTGGATCGCCAGGCTTCCACCATCTGAAAGCTTGCTCGCCAAGGCTGGCAGCAACGAAGCGTGATCAGGCACCCATTGCAGCACCGCATTGGCGAAGATCACATCGAACGGGCCTTGATCGGTCCACTTGTCGATCTCGGCCACCTCGAACTGCACATCGGGCAAGCGCTTGCGCGCGGCGGCGATCATGTCCGCCGAACTGTCCAGGCCACTGACCCGGGCCTCGGGAAAACGCTGCACCAGCAATTCGGTGGAATTGCCCGGTCCGCAACCAATGTCCACCACCGCCCGGGCCTGCGCCGTGGGTATCGCCGCCAACAGATCACGGGCCGGGCGGGTGCGTTCATCTTCGAAAGCGACGTATTGCTTGGCAGACCAACTCATTGCGTTCTCCTGTCGGGGTTTTCTGTCGACTGTCGACACGATACCGCGATCTGTGCGGTACGCCTTCCCTACCAAAGTCCTGCACCGAAACTTGTAAACAGAATTTTCAGCGCAACGCCGATGTCTGAATTTCAAGCTCCCAAAACAAGGACTCCCATCATGAAATTCGCAAAGATTGCCCAAAAACTCGCCCTGTGGTCCGGTAGCCCGAAGACGTTCATGGGGGCATTGATCCTGATCGGGTTGTGGGGGTTGAGCGGGCCGATTTTTGGTTACAACGACACTTGGCAACTGATCATCAATACTTCGACGACGATCATCACGTTCCTGATGGTGTTCCTGATTCAGAACACGCAGAACCGCGATACCGACATTCTGCACTTGAAACTCGATGAGCTGCTGCGGGTGAACAAGGAAGCGCAGAACGCGATGCTCGGGCTGGAAGCGCTTGATCTGAAGCAGCTCGAAGCACTGCGCCGGCATTACCGCGCGCTGGGTGAGAATCAGGTGTTCGATCTTGAGGGGCTTGGCGACAAGAGCAAGCCAAAGCAGGATTTGAATGAGTGCTGAGCAAGTAAACACACTCTGTGGGAGCAAGCCTGCTCGCGAAGACGGAGGGTCAGTCAAAACATCATTGACTGACACACCGCATTCGCGAGCAGGCTCGCTCCCACAGGGGAAGCATCGCTTTTCAACTCAAGATTTCGTTCGCGCTGCAACAATACGCCGAAGTCAGCGACTGGCCTGCAACGCCCGGGCCTTCTCCAGATGGCTTTGCAGCTTCGGCAAAGTCTCATCGGCAAACGCTTTGATTTCCGGCACGTCGGTGGTCTGTGCCTGTTGCTCGATCTGGGTGATGGCCTCTTCGGTCGCCTTGACTTGACTGGCGGCGTAGGCCTGATCGAATGTCGCGCCGTCCTTCACTTCTGGCATCAACTCTTTGGCCTTGTCGGCGAGTTCTTCGCGGGGGGCAACCGGCAGGTCGAGCTTCTTGGCGATTTTCGCCAAATGCTGGTTGGCCGTGGTGCGGTCGTTAATGACTACGATGGTGTAATCCTTGACCTCTTTCGATTCGGTCTTGCCGTGGGCCAGACGGCTGGCTTCGATGTCGGCCATGCCTTTGGCGGAGGCATCGTTGATGAATTCGGCAGGCGACTGGGCGAGCGCACTGCTGGCGCACAGGCCCAGCAGGGTTGCAAAACTGACGTTACGTAAACGGGTGGCCATCCGGCTCATGGTCGCGCCCTCCTTCGTTGAAAATTCAAGCGGGCCGTGATTCGCCCGCTGCTCAAATAGTCGCGGCGGACAATTGTCCGCCTCAGTTAAGAAGGCTTTGGCGTTCAAAGGTTTAGAAAATCTGCCGGGACCGCGACGAACGGTGCGCTCGCTTCAGATGCCCAAGGCCCGATGATTCAGGCGTTTGGCCGCATACATGGCTTGATCGGCATGCCGGAACAGTTGCTGTTCTTCTTCACCGTGTTCAGGGAAACGCGCCACGCCGATGCTCGGTTCGATACGCAGGTCATGGCCGTCGAGGCGCATGGGCTGCGCCAGCACCTGACGGATTTTTCCGGCGACACTGTCGGCATCTTCGGCGGCATGCACGCTATGCAACAGCACGACAAACTCATCGCCACCGATACGCGCCACAGTGTCGATTTCACGCACGCAGCCTTTCAGCCGATTGGCCACGGTTTGCAGGAGCATGTCACCGACGGCATGGCCATGGGTGTCGTTGACCTGTTTGAAGCGATCCAGATCGACATACAGCAGCGCCATATGTCCGTGCACGGTTCGCGCATGGGCCAGCGCAGCCCTGAGCCGGTCACGCAGCAGTTCGCGGTTGGGCAGTTGCGTCAGTTGATCGTATTGCGCCATGCGCTTGAGCCGCGCATGCAGTTGCTGGCGTTCGATGGCCGTGGCGACTTGTGCGCAGACGTATTGCAGCAGTTCCTTGTCCTGCTCGGTGTAGCGTTCGCCGCCAGCGAGGCTTTTGACGATCAAGGCGCCGATGGTGCCGTTTTTTGAGCTCAGCGGTACGCCGAGCCAGCAAGGCGCGTTCTGCTCCGCCACCAGCGCAGCGAAGTCGGGCGTGGCATCGGCGCTGTCCGGGGTCAGCAACATTGGCTGGCCACTGCGGATCACTTGCGCGCAAAGCCGTCCGATGACGGTGCCGGGCTGCTCGGGCTGCAATTCGTGATCGTCGACGTGATAGGGAAAACTCAGCTGCCCGCAGTTTTCGTCGTACAGCGCCACGGAAAAATTCAGCGCCGGCAGCCACTCGCCAATGAGCAAATGGACGCGTTTGAACAGCGCCAGCAGATCCTCCGCCGCATGCGCCGCCTCGGAAATTGCGTACAACGCCGCTTGCCGCGATTCGGCCTGCTTGCGCTCGGTGATATCGCGGGCGACGGCGATGCGCAGTTGGTCGACCTCCGACCAGCGCGCCGACCAGGAAATATGCGCGACGCTGCCGTCCTTGCGCAGGTAGCGGTTCTCGAAATTGTGCTTCGGGTCGCCGCCCATGATTTCGCCTGCGGCCGCGAGGGTGCGCTGGCGATCGGCCGGGTGCACCAGCTCGATCATCGAGCGGCCGATCAGTTCGTCAGGCGTGTAGCCGAAAATCCGCTCGCAGGCAGCGCTGACAAAAACGAAACGGCCCTGTTTGTCGACCGCGCAAACGGCGTCCAGCAACAGGTCCATGTAGCTCGCCAGCGGCGCAGGGTTAGGGCTTTGCATGGTTCTACGGGGTGTCCGCGCAGTGCAGCGATTTCAATCGTCCATGATCGTGATTGCGCGTCCCTGCCCATTTCATCAAGTCTTGTTCGGCAGCAGCCCCGGCAGCGCGTGCATCAACGCATTGATGGCGAAGCCGATAAACATCACGCCGCATAAACGGGTGATGAGCAGCTCATGACGCTGATACACCGTGCGCACCCGCTGCGCGCCGACCACGCCGATGAGGATAGCGTAAGCCAGCGCACCGCCGATAAAGCTCAGGGCGATCAGCGCCGGCAGCATCGACCAGTTGAGCAGTTCGGCGCGGCTCGACAGCAGCGCCGTGAAGGTCGCCACCGCCACCGGATAGGCCTTGGGATTGGTCAGACCGAAGACGATGCCGTGCCAGAACGGCTGCCGCGCCGCGCCTTGCGCCTCGTCGCCGCTACGGCGTTGGGCACGCACCGCACGCCAGCCGAGCCAGAACAGGTACACCGCGCTGAGCACGCCGAGCACATCGAACGCGGTGCTGCCGATTTCCCGCGCACCGACAATCGCCACCAGCGCGGTGCTGCACCAGATCACATCGCCGAGCAGATGCCCACACAGAAAACCCGCCCCGGCGCGCCGCCCATGGGCCGCGCCAATCCCAAACACCGCCAGCACGCCCGGCCCGGGCGTGATCCCGTAGATGAAACCCGAAGCCAGAACGGCCAACAGCAATGATGGAGTCATGAGAAACCTGCAAGCGCCAGAATACGTGGCGGCCAGTCTATATCAGCCGACTGCGCCCGATCACTGCGCGTCGTTAAAACGCATGCCGGGGTACGGTTTCTGCCGACACGCAGCCAGCCGCGACTGCAAATCGCCGACATGGGCTTCCAGCTTGTGGCCGTCGGGGTCGAGAAAGTAGAACGACGCGCCCTCGCTACGGTTGTCTCGCCACTGCGGCACCTGAGCCGATTTCAACGTCTCAACCAGTGAAGTGAAATCTGCCGCGCTCACGCTCAAAGCGTAATGGGTATAGTCCGCGCCCGGCTCCCCACTGCGCTGAGGATCTTCTGACAAGCACAACCACAGTCCGGGCAGTGACAAATAGGCGCCGTTATCCCACGTCGCTTCGACGTCCAATTGCAGCACATCGCGATAGAACGCCAGACTGCGCTGCAGATCGCGGACGGCCAGGGTGAGGTGGTTAAGACCGGTAAGCATCGAATCAGTAACCTCTGAGGTCTTCGGGAACGACATATTGCTGGCCGTCGTAGACCAGGGTGACCCGGGTATTCTTCAGGTTGGTGGTTTTCGAAGCGCATTGTTTGCCTGAAGTGAAAGATTCCATCAACGAACCGCTGGAACTGACGATCAGATCCGCAAACCCGTTGTGGCTGGATGAGCCGATTTCGACAGTCCTGCGAATGCGTGTGTCTCGCGTATCGCACTCCCCGGTACCCTCACCGAAATCCTTGCGCACCACCAGGCCTTCCAGCACTGGGCGTAAGCGATTGCCTTCGCGAACATACAAAGCCAGGTCGGTTTTGGAGTACGGATTCGCTCTGGAACCGTGGCTCATGAACGTCGATCGCAGCCCGAACGCACGGACATCCGCCGCCAAGCGGTAACGCGCCGTATCGATGATCAGATCATCGAAGCTGATCGCATCGGAGTTGTAAGCGCCGGGTTTGGCATAACTGGCGACTGTGTTGCCCGTCGTGGCGGTGATTACTGACAGTGCCAGATCGAACACGCCGTCTTGAGCACCCGCGGAATCGGGAACGAAGGTGGCCTTCGCTGCAATTGATTGAGTGTTGAACGCAGGCCAGATTTTGCAGCGCGAGAGAGTATGGCCGTCGAATTTTTCTACTTCGCAAGTGGCATGGACCTGAGCCGTAAGCGCGAACAAGCCGAGGGCGATATAGATTCGGAGATGCAGATTCATGATTCTTCCTTGAAGTATTCGTATCAGTAACACCAGTCACATGCCCTTGAAACCTTGCGGCAAAACGTAGGTTTTGCCGTCATAGCGCAACGTGGTCAGCACCGGTTTTTCGTGGGTGGTCTTCGATTCGCAGGTGTCGGGTGGCCCCTCACCGACCAGCCCCGTGGTGACCGAGCGGACAATGATATCGGCGTAACCATGGGAACTGGTTTTGCCCATCTCAAGCGTACGCACCGTCTCCGAGCGCTCTCCGGCACAATTGCCATCCCATTCGCCACTGAAGCTGTAGACGACCAAACGGTCCAGCACCGGGCGCAGTTTGTCGCCCTCTTTCACGTAGAGCGACAGCAGGGTTTCATCCAGCGGATTGACGCGCGACGAGCCTTTGAAATGGGCGCGTACGCCGAAGGCACGGAGGTCGGACGTGAGTTTATAACGCGCCGTATCCAGCTCCAGACTATCCAGCGCGATGGCATCGGAGAGAAACGCCGACCGCTGATGATAGGTCGCCAGCGGCTTGGGGCTGCCAGCGGTAGTGACGGCCAGAGCCAGATCGTATGAACCCACCCTGCCGTCCTGGCCATAGACCGGATCGGGCACGAACGTCGATAGCGCGGTAATCGTCAGCTGCGGATAAGCCGGCCAGTTCTTGCACAAAGAAAAGTCCGCTTCGCCACTGAGCGCAGGCGGCGTGCAATCGGCCAACGCCTGCCCAGCCATCAACCACCCGCAGAGCGCCGCAGCGGTGATCCACGTGGACTTCATTGTCACTTCCCGCTCCTTGAAGATATTTCCAGGCGCGCACTATCCCTTTCTGCATCGAAGGATTCAACGGATCAGGCCTGCGAATCTTCTCATGTGTCTGAAGCCGCAATCCGCGAGCAGGCTCGCTCCCACAGGAAAGCCGCATTGCAAATGTGGGAGCGAGCCTGCTCGCGAAGGCGTCATCGCCGACGCCGCCAATCTCAATACTTGTCCAGCGTACGCAACTTCTGCGGCAAGCCCCACAACAGCAAAGCGGCCGCAATCAGCGCGGCGACGCCGATGACGTACAGCGCCGGGGTGGTGCTGCCGGTGAGGTCCTTGATGCGTCCGACCATGACCGGGCTGACGATCCCGCCAAATTGCCCCAGGGTATTGATCACCGCGATCCCGCCTGCCGCGCCGGCACCGGCGCCCGCCAGCAGTTTCGGTGGCAGGGTCCAGAAGCTCGGAATCGAAGCGATGATGCCCGCGCCGAGCAGGCCGAGCGCGACGATGAGGAAGGTCGTGTGGCTGGCGAAGATTCCTGCGCTGAAAAAGCCGATCGCGCCGACGATCACCAGCCCGGCGACAAACTTGCGCCGTTCACCGGTGGCGTCTGACAAGCGCCCGATCACCACCATGCTGATCGCCCCGCAGATGTACGGAATGGCGGTCAGCAGGCCGATCATCACCGGGCTTTCGGTGCCGGCGCTGCGGATCAATTGCGGTGCCCAGAAATTCAAACCGTAGGACGCGACCTGGATCAGGAAGTAGATCAAACCCAACGTCAGGAACCCGGGAATTTTCAGCGCCGCGAGCAATGAGCCGCCGCTCTTGTGTGGTTCGTGATGAGCGATGCGACTGGAGAGCAATTTCTTCTCGTCAGCGGTCAGCCAGTGCGCATCCTCGATGCGGTCCTTGAGCTGCGTCAGCACCAAGAAACCGAGGGCGATGCACGGCACGCCTCCGAGCAGGAACAACCAGTGCCAGCCGCGCATCTGCAACACGCCGTCAAGGTGTTGCAACACCAAGCCCGAGAACGGCGCGCCGACCAGCCCGGCAAACGCCGAGGCAAGGAACAGCATCGAGGTGATGCGGCCACGGAAGTGCTGCGGAAACCACAGGGTCAGGTAATACAGCACGCCCGGGGCAAAGCCGGCTTCCATCGCACCGATGACGAAGCGCAGCGCATAGAACTGCCATTCGCTGTTGACGAAGACCATCGCCGCCGTCGCCACGCCCCACGACATCATGATCCGCGCAATCCAGCGCCGTGCGCCGACCTTGTACAGCATCATGTTGCTCGGCACTTCGAACAGCACGTAACCGACCACGAACAACCCGGCGCCCAAGCCATACGCGGTGTCGCTCAGGCTCAGGTCGGTCTGCAGCTGGAATTTGGCGAAGCTGATGTTGATGCGGTCGAAAAAGGCGAACAGGTAGCAGACCATAATCAGCGGCATCAGGCGCCAGGCGACTTTGCTGATCAGGGCTTTTTCGGCGTCGTGATCGACGGACGGATTCTCGCCCGCCTCCATTACATTGAGGCTCATAGATTTTCTCCAGGCGGACTGCCGATGGGCGTCCGATTGTTTTTGTTGTCTGGTGATGACGCTCACTGTGGAGCGCTTTTGTGTGGGAGCTGGCTTGCCAGCGATGGCGTCAGTTCAGCTAACGCTTTCGTTGAATTTGCTGCCGTCATCGCGGGCAAGCCCGCTCCCAAAGGGGTACTGGTGTGTCTCAGGTCGGCATCGGATGCAGATCGCAGTTGCGCCCGGCCTTGGCCAGTTGGCCGGGTACTTCGTGGCCCAGCAGCGCCGGCAAGCCGCGCGAAAGCTTCAGCAACAGCGGCAAATCGATCCCGGTGGGAATGCCGACTTCAGCGCACAGGTTCACCAGGTCTTCGGTGCAGATGTTGCCCGACGCCCCCGGCGCGAACGGACAGCCACCGAGGCCACCCAGCGCCGCATCGAAGCGCCGCGCGCCGGCCTCGTAAGCGGCCAGCACATTGCACAGACCAAGGCCTCGGGTGTTATGGAAATGCAGGGTCAGATCGGCGGGCGAAACCCGCTGCAAAACGCGCCGCACCAAGCGATCCACCTGACGCGGATTGGCCATGCCTGTGGTGTCGGCGAGGCTGATGCCCTGAATGCCGAGTTCCTGATAGGCGTTAACGATCTGCAGCACACGATCCTCATCGATCCGGCCTTCGAACGGACAACCGAACGTGGTGGCGATGCTGCCGTTGAGGCGCACACCCGAACCGCTGACAAACGCAACGATGTCAGCGAACGCCGCCAGCGACTCTTCGCAACGCATGCGCATATTGGCCAGGTTGTGGGTCTGGCTGGCAGACATCACCAGATTCAACTCATCGGCATTCGCCGCCAGTGCGCGTTGCGCGCCTTTGAGGTTGGGGATCAACGCCACGTAAATAACACCCGGCTGACGCTGAATGCCGTTGAACACTTGCTCGCCGTCACGCAGGGCCGGAATGGCTTTGGGCGAGACAAAAGAGCCGGCCTCGATGCGGCTGAATCCGGCCTGTGACAATTGATTGATCAGGGCGATCTTGTCAGCGGTTTCCACCCACGTCGGCTCGATCTGCAAACCGTCGCGGGGCGAGACTTCCTGGACGATCAGGGTTTGCGAATAGTCAGTGATCATTGCACCACCCCCTGGCCTTTCAGACGTTCGATGTCGAGTTCAGTCAGGCCAAGATTGGCGAGAATATCGTCGGTGTGCTGGCCCAGTTTCGGCCCGGACCAGTTCACCCCGCCGGGCGTCTCCGAGAGTTTGGGGACAATGCCGGGCATCTTCACCGTTGCGCCACCGGGCAACTCGGCATCGAGCAGCATGTCCCGCGCCTGATAGTGCGGATCGGCGACGATGTCAGCCACCGAGTAGATGCGCCCGGCCGGCACTTCAGCGGCTTCGAGGGCGGCCAGTACCTCGTCGATTGGCAGGCTGCTGGTCCAGTGTGTGATGGCTGCATCGAGCAAACCGCTCTGCGCCGCGCGGCCGTCGTTGTGGGCGAACTCTTCTGCGTCGGCCAGATCAGCACGGCCGATGGTGTGCATCAGACGCTTGTAGATCGGGTCGCTGTTGCCGGCAATCACCACGTAGGCGCCGTCCGCCGTGAGATACGTATTGGAGGGCGCGATGCCCGGCAAGGCGCCGCCGCTGCGTTCGCGGACATGGCCGAGCATGTCGTATTCCGGCACCAGACTTTCCATGACATTGAACACGCTTTCGGCCAGCGACACATCGACGATCTGTCCACCGCCCTGCCCGGTCTTGACCCGCAACAGCGACATCAGCGCGCCGATCACCGCGTGCAGCGAGGCCAGCGAATCGCCGAGGCTGACACCGACTCGCGCCGGTGGCGAACCGGGTGTGCCGGTGGTGTAGCGGATGCCGCCCATGGCCTCGCCAATCGCACCGAAACCGGGACGGTCACGGTACGGGCCGGTCTGGCCGTAGCCGGAGATACGCACCAGGGTCAGCTTCGGATTCAGCGCATGCAGCACGTCCCAGCCCAGACCGAGTTTTTCCAGCGCACCGGGGCGCAGATTTTCGATGATCACGTCGGCGTCGCCGGCCAGTTGCTTGACCAGCTCGATGCCTTCAACGGATTTGAGATTGAGCGCCAGGGATTTCTTGTTGCGCGATTGCAGGTACCACCACAGCGATGTGCCTTCGTGCAGCTTGCGCCATTTGCGCAGCGGGTCGCCCTGACCCATGGCTTCGATCTTGATCACCTCGGCGCCGAACTCGGCAAGCATGCGCGCGGCAAACGGCGCGGCGATCAGGGTGCCGATCTCGATCACTTTGATTGCACTCAAAGGGGCAGTCATCGCGGGTACCTCTTGTTCTTGGAATATGTCGCCAAGGCTAGAGGAACGATGATCGGCGAATCCAGCCGTCTCTCGGCAATGGGCGTTCGCGAAATGCGAATGCTCCGCTGTGATTGCGTGGTGAATTCAGGGCCGCCTTCGCGAGCAGGCTCGCTCCCACAAGGTTCTGTAGTGGTTTCAGATTCTGTATTCACACAAGTTCAATGTGGGAGCGAGCCTGCTCGCGAAGAGGCCATCAACCGCAATGAAGATCTACCTCCCGCGCAAATGCTCAAACAACATCCGGCTCACCGGCGACAACCCTGCCTCATCGCGCACCACCACAATCAGCGCGCGATCCGCCCAGGCATCGGTCAGCGGCACCGCGCGCAAGCCCAATGCCTGACCAAATAACTCATAGGCTCGCTGCGGCAGAATGCCGATGCCCATGTTCGCCTGGACCATCCGGCACACCGCATCGAATCCCGGCACATGAATGCGGATGCGCAGGACTTTGCCGGCCTGCCGCGCGGCCGCATGGGTACGCATGTTGATCGAACTGGCTGCGTGCAAGCCGACGTAATCGCTGTCGAGAGTTTCATCGAAAGTCACCGATGCGCGCGTAGCCAACGGATGCTCCGGGAGCATCACCACCACCAGTTTGTCCTGGCGGTACAACACGCTGTGCAGGCCTTTGGTGTCGCTGTCGTCGGAGCAGATGCCGAGGTCGGCGACGCCATCGAGCACGCCCTGAATCACCCCGGCGCTGGGGCGTTCTTCAAGGTCGGTCTTGACCTGCGGATGCCGCGCGGAGAAGTCGCGCAAGTCTTCAGGCAGGAACTGAATGATCGCCGAAAGATTGGCCAGCATGCGCACGTAACCACGCACACCGTGGCTGTGCTCGCCCAGTTCCAGGCCCATCTTCTCCACATTGAAGAGCATCTGCCGGGCATGGTGCAGCAGGGTTTCACCGGCCGGCGTGAGGATCATGCCTTTGGCCTGACGCACGAACAAAGCGATGCCCAGCGCCTCCTCCAACTCCATCAGGCGCTTGCTCGCCGCCGACACCGCGATGGCTTCGCGCGCAGCCGCACGGGTCAACGTGCCTTCCTCATGGACGGCGACGAACAGTTGCAGAGTGATCAGGTCGAGACGGCGGATCAGGCTTTTTTGCAGCATGGTGGGCTCGAAGGCAGGGTTCATCCGAGCCGGCAGGATAGCCCGGTTTTACCGCTGACTGCTCAGTTGCCCATGTTGGCGCGCTGTTTTGTGACAGGTGCGGTCAGCAAGCGAACCAGCTGCGCGCTGTCGTCCCTGCGACCCAACACCAGGATCGAAGAGCCTTGCAGGCAGGCATCGATGGCTGGCCATGAAACGTCCTTCGCGCCCTCGACATCAAACGAATCATCCGCTGCGCCATCGACCAGAAAGCCTCCCGTCAACAAGCCTCGTGCGCTGCCAGAGGTCTGTCCGACCGCAACGATCCGTTGGCCGGCGATGTCATCCAGCGCAAACCCTGCTTGCCAACCTCTCAGGTCGAGTTCATGCGCCGTCGGGCTGAGGACAGGGTTGTTGAACGCGTCATCCATTTGGCCGGCGTAGGTAATACCACTGATGAACCCGTGTTGCAGTTTCGTGCCTTGCGTTGACTCGACCGCCGAACCGAGCAGAAGCAGGCGCTGCGCCGTTTGCACAGCAATGTCCGCCACGCTGCTTTCGAGCAGCTTGCCATCGCGCTGAATGTTCAACAGCAGTACACCCTTGTCGCCGAACGCTTGTGCAACTTTCCCGTTGTGGTCGAACGCCATGACCAATCCCTGATTGGTTACTTCCGTTTTGCCATGCAGCAGAATCAGCCCATCGTCGAGCTGGATGATCCCGGACAGCGAAATGGCCACGCCTGGCAGCGACAGGGGCAGCCAACCGTTGCTGGCGAACGATAAGTCGTCCGAGCCATCGAGATGGAATCGCGTCAACAGGCCACTGCCCTTTTGCGCTGTCACAAACAGCAGCCTGTCCGGCTGCGCAAGCTGCGGATCGGATTTCGCCACCAGCAGTTGCCCATGGGTGGCCCCAAAGAGTGCCGGAATCCGCATGGGCACAATCAGGTAGCCATTCCTGTCGCCGCCGAACTCGATATCCGGCGAACCGTCGGGCAGAAACCGGGCGATGACTTGCTGGTATTCAAGCGTCTGGTCTTTGACCACGCCAATCACACCGCACATCCAGAACCGTCCGAGCGCATCAACAATCAACGGCCCGCCTTGCGTGAGCGAGCCTGTGCCGAACTCGCCATTGAGATATCCGCCGTCGCCGAAGGCCGGATCCGGATTGCCATCGGCATCCAGCCGCGCAAGGCCGTAGTACGAATGGCCCGATAGCTCGACGGTAGCGCTGACCATGATCTGCCCCGAAGGCGTGATCGCCACGCCTTTGGCAATGGTCTTGCCCGCTCCGGGGAATTTCAGCGTTCGCAGACCAAAGAGCGCATCCAGCTCCCCGGCTGACTGCACGTTTGGGGACAATGGCGCGATAGATTCCGACATATTCGTATGCTCCTCAAGAGATCGACGTCGATCCCCTCGCTGAGAGCATTCGACCCGAAGAAGCCACGCCGGACAACTGACACAAATGACAGTTTTTTAGACGGAAACGAAATTGATCACCGTGCAAAAAAGACTGGAGGACTGGTAGTTCTTACAGGTTCGAATTCAGGCACGTCATGCCAACCTCAGCGTTCAAATCAGCCATGGACGAGAAGAACGATGAGCACTCGCGACGAGCAAATGTCACAACCTGCCCCGGCCCCGACCATCACCTACCCCGAGGAAGCCAGCACGACGGGACCTGCGACATTGTTGCTCGGCAGCGGCATACCCGATGCGCTTGTACAGGTCTGGAACATTGAAAACACCCATTCGCTCGGTGCAGGGCTGGTCAGCGCAAAGGGACGATGGGCGTTCAGCATCAGCGGCGCCCAGGCTCCAGGCCAGCAGAAGATTCACGCCCACCAGACGTATGCAGGCATCACGTCCGAATGGAGCGAAGAGCGCGGATATGAGGTGCGACTGCGGCCCGAAATCGACGTCCCGGGCGTCTTCGTACCGCTTGAGGGAGCGGAGGTAAATGCGCCTCTGATGTTGTCGGGAGATGTCACACGGGCCGAGGGTTTCGTCAGTATTTTCGATCTGGACACTGGCCTGGAGATTGCCAGGGCAGCGGTCGAAAGAGACCGGAAATGGCAAACACCGGCTGCACACTCATTGGCAGTCGGGCAGTACCGTATATCCGCCGTTCACAACATCGCCGGCCAGGTTTCAGATTGGGGCCGTGTGCGAACATTTACCGTGGTCGCAGAAGCAAGCGAAGGACTGTTCGACTTCGCTCGCCTGCGCGCCTTCATTCAAAACGCGTTGCGGAAAATTTCCTCGATCTGGCGCTGATCTGCCGCCCGTGGATTGGTCAGTCCGCACGCATCCTTCAAAGCATTGGTGGCGAGCACCGGGATGTCGCTGAGTTTCGCGCCCAGCTCACGCAGTCCGCCGGGAATCTCGACGTCTTTGGCAAGGTTGCGAATGGCATTGATCGCCGCCTGCGCGCCCTCCTCTGCGCTAAAACCACGAATATCCGCGCCCATGGCGTGGGCGACATCCCTGAGTCGGTCAGCGCAGACCAGCGCATTGAAACTCTGCACATGTGGCAGCAGCACGGCGTTACAGACGCCGTGGGGCAAGTCGTAGTAGCCGCCGAGTTGATGCGCCATGGCGTGGACAAATCCAAGTGAGGCGTTATTGAACGCCATGCCCGCGAGGAACTGCGCGTAAGCCATGTTCTCCCGCGCCGCGAGGTCGCTGCCGTCGCGCACGGCCAGACGCAGATTGCTGCTGATCAGGCTCATGGCCTTCAAAGCGCAGGCGTCGGTGATCGGGTTGGCGGCGGTCGAGACGTACGCTTCGATCGCGTGGGTCAGCGCGTCCATGCCGGTGGCGGCGGTCAGGCCTTTGGGCATCGCGACCATCAACTCCGGATCGTTGACCGACAGCAGTGGCGTGACGTTGCGGTCGACGATGGCCATCTTCACGTGGCGCGATTCGTCGGTGATGATGCAGAAGCGGGTCATTTCGCTGGCAGTGCCGGCGGTGGTGTTGATGGCGATCAGCGGCAATTGCGGCTTGCTCGAGCGGTCGACGCCCTCGTAATCGCCGATCTGCCCGCCATTGGTTGCGCACAGCGCGATGCCCTTGGCGCAATCGTGCGGCGAGCCGCCACCCAGCGACACGACGAAATCGCATTTGCTTTCCTTCAGCAGTCCCAGACCGGATTCGACATTGGCCGTGGTCGGGTTCGGTCTGGCGCCATCGAAGATCACCGAATCGATGTCCTGCATCGCCAGTTTCTCGGCGATCATTGCGGCCACGCCCGCCTTGGCCAGCCCGGCGTCGGTGACAATCAGCGCCTTGCGAAAACCATAATTGCGAATCGCGACCATGGCTTCGTCGAGGCAGCCGCTGCCCATGATGTTGACCGCCGGAATGAAGAAGGTGCTGCTCATCGTGTGTCTCCTGACTGAAGCCGGATCGACTGCCTCGATTCGGCGGGTGCACACAGGATCGACCGATCGGTCACGAGCAATGTTGATCTGGCTCAATGTCCGCTCGTGATAAAGTCGCCGTCCATCTGCCCTTTGTTTTGAGACCGCCCACGCAATGACCGATTTTCTCGATGTCGACGCCACCCTCGAAGACTGGAATGCCTTGCGCGCCGCGAACGATTTCCAGGGTTTGCTGGTGGGCAATGGCGCCAGCCGCGCGGTGTGGGATGACTTCGGATACGACTCGCTGTTCGAAAACGCCCGTACGGTCGAAGAGAAACCGCTGAGCCCATCGGAACTGGCGGTGTTCGACGCGCTGCAAACCCGCAGCTTCGAGCAAGTGCTGGGCGCCCTGAAAACCACCAGCCGGGTCAACAAGGCGCTGGCGGTCAGCTCGGCGGCGCCGCGCAATCGCTATTACGCGATCAAGGAAGCGCTGATCAACACCGTGCACGCGGTGCACATCCCGTGGCGGCTGGTGCAGCCTTCGACGCTGGCGGTGCTCAATGCTGAACTGGCGCGCTATCGCACGGTGTTCACCACCAACTACGACCTGCTCAATTACTGGGCGCTGCAACACCCGGGCGAGGCCATCGACGACCTGTTCAACGGCGCGGACGCGAGTTTCGATCTGAGCCAGAGCGCCACCGACAAACCGCGTCTGCTGTACCTGCACGGTGGTCTGCATCTGGTGCGCAATCAGGACGGCACCGCACGCAAACTGACCTCGACCGAGGGCACCCTGCTCGGCAGTTTCGCCATCAACAATACGATCAAGACCCTGGATGACGTGCCGCTGTTCGTCACCGAAGGGCCGAGCGCTGACAAGCTCAAGACCATTCGCAGCTCGGATTATCTGTCGTTCTGCTACGAGCAGTTACTGGCCCATGGCGACAGCCTGTGCATCTTCGGCCACGCGCTGGGCGAGCCGGATGCGCATCTGGTGCGCGCGTTGCGCCTGGCCCGACCGAAATGCGTGGCGATCTCGATTTACCCGCGCAGCGCCGCGTTCATCCAGCATCAGAAGCGTCACTACGCCAAGGTGTTTGAAGGTACCGGGGTTGAGTTGCGGTTCTTTGATGCCAAGAGCCATGCGTTGGGTGATCCGAAATTGTCGGTACCGGTTGAGGTTTGATATTGGCCGGGCTGACGCCTTCGCGAGCAAGCTCCCACAATGGAATGTAGTCACCTGTGGGAGCGAGCCCGCTCGCGAAGACGGCATATCAGCCAACCCAAAAGGTGACTGGAACACCGCTTTCGCGAGCAGGCTCGCTCCCACAGGTTGATGTCGGATTTCAGAGCACCGGCAGGGTCTTGTCCTTGATGGTTTTCGTCGGGCCGTTGGCCTTCACGCTGGCGATGCCCTTGTCGCACGCGCCATCCGATGAATACGACTCGCTGCTGCCGATGATCTGGTGATTGGCCGCCTTCAGGTTGAAGTACGGGTGGCCGTCCTTGGTCGATTTTTTCTCGTAACGCTCGTCTAGCGGGCTGTTGGCCTGCACCGAGGCGATGCCGCCGTCGGCACCGGCGCGGGTGCTGTAGAGTTCGCTGGTCAGAATCGTTTCGGCGTTCGCCGCTTTCAACACGAACCTGAATTGGCCATTGCTGCTTTTGCTCACTTCGTACCATCCGGACATGTCTGTTTCTCCTGGGGGCGATTGAGAGATTTCGCGCTTCAGAGTAAAGACCAGCAGCCGCGGTCTGTCGCCTGCCTCGACTACAAGGTGATTTTCGTACCGAGCAGACCGAGGAAACCGGCCAGCCATTTAGGATGCGCCGGCCACGCCGGAGCGCTGGCCAGATTGCCCTGAACATGGCCATCGGTCACCGGAATGTCGATATAGGTGCCGCCCGCCAGACGTACTTCCGGGGCGCAGGCCGGATACGCGCTGCACTCACGCCCCTCGAGCACACCCGCCGCCGCGAGCAGTTGCGCGCCATGGCACACCGCTGCGATGGGCTTGCCGGCGTTGTCGAAGGCGCGCACCAGTTCGAGGACTTTTTCGTTCAGCCGCAGGTACTCCGGCGCACGACCGCCGGGAATCAGCAGCGCGTCGTAATCGGCTTCGCGGGCCTTGGCGAAATCGAAATTGAGGGCGAACAGGTGACCGGGTTTTTCGCTGTAGGTCTGATCACCTTCAAAATCATGAATCGCCGTGCGCACGGTGCTGCCGGCGGACTTGTCCGGGCACACGGCGTGGACCGTGTGGCCGACCATCTGCAGGGCCTGGAACGGCACCATCACTTCGTAATCTTCGACGTAATCGCCGACCAGCATCAGGATCTTTTTCGCGGCCATGGGAAAACTCCTCGGGGAAAGGTCTGGGGAGTATTCAAGGTAGACCTAAATTGAGCTGCAAGCTGCAAGCTTCAAGCTTCAAGAAAAAACAAGATCACCCATATCAGGCACACCAGCGTCATGCTTCAACTTGCAGCTTGCCGCTTGAAGCTTGCAGCTGCCTGTTAAGGCATATAGCCGTCGGCGCGCAGCAGGGTTTCCAGGCAGTGTTCGCTGATATGGTAGAACGCCTTGAGCTCTGCGATCTTCGCCAACAACTGCGTCGGATCGACCGGTTCGGCGCGTTTCACCGCGAGAATCATCTTGTTCTTGTTGGTGTGTTCCAGCGAAATGAATTCGAAGACTTTGGTCTCGTAACCGCACGCTTCGAGGAACAGCGCGCGCAAGCTGTCGGTGACCATTTCCGCCTGCTGGCCGAGATGCAGGCCGTATTGCAGCATCGGTTTGAGCAGCGCCGGGCTCTGGATCTGCAGGCGGATCTGTTTGTGACAGCAGGGCGAGCACATGATGATCGACGCACCCGAGCGGATGCCGGTGTGGATCGCGTAATCGGTGGCAATGTCGCAGGCATGCAGGGCGATCATCACGTCCAGCTCACTCGGCGCCACTGTGCGCACGTCACCGCACTTGAACACCAGCCCCGGATGCTCGAGCTTCGCCGCAGCGGCGTTGCACAGGTTGACCATTTCTTCGCGCAGCTCGACGCCAGTGACTTCGCCCTCGGCCTTCAGCGTGTTGCGCAGGTAGTCGTGAATGGCGAACGTCAGGTAGCCCTTGCCCGAACCGAAATCGGCGACCCGCACCGGTTTGTCCAGCGCCAGCGGCGACGAGGTCAGGGCATGGCTGAACACTTCGATGAACTTGTTGATCTGCTTCCACTTGCGCGACATCGCCGGGATCAGCTCGTGTTGCGCATTGGTCACGCCCAGGTCTTTGAGGAAGGGGCGGCTCAGTTCAAGGAAACGATTTTTCTCGCGGTTGTGCTCGGCCGAAGGCGCTTCACGCAATTGCTGAGGTTTGCTCTTGAACAGCGAACTCTTGCCCTTTTTGCTGTATTCCAGCTGCGCTTCGTCGGTCAGCGCCAGTAAATGCGCATTTTTGAACGAGGTCGGCAGCAGCCCGGCGATCAGCGCCACGCCTTCGCTCAGCGGCAGGTTCTTGGTGATGTCGCGGGTCTTGTAGCGATAAACGAAAGACAGACACGGCTGCGCCTTGACCGTCACCGGTTTGATGATGACCCGTTGCAGATCCGCCTCTTCACCGACGTATTTGGCCAACACCAATTTGATAAAACCGCTGTCGTCGAGGCTGGCTCGCAGCAGCTCGATGAACTGGGCGTGGTGATCGGCGGCCGGTTTGGCGGACGGCGCGGAAGAAGCGGAAACGGACATGGACAAGCGGCCTCGGACGGGCGGAATCGGGAATGGCGGGTATTTTAGGGGGGATGAGGGTTGGGGACACCCTCTTATTTACCCAACGGCAAAATCATGACACCGACTTTTGTGGCGAGGGGATTTATCCCCGATGGCGCGCGAAGCGGCCCTCTGTGTTCGGCCTTTCAAATCATGTGCGCAGGTTTTGCGACTGCTACGCAGCCGATCGGGGATAAATCCCCTCGCCACAGAGGCCAAATATGCGGGACTGCTTCAGCCCAACACCACCAACCGATTCGGCAACTCGTTCCGCACCTGCGTCACCGGCACGTGCACCTTCAACAACTCGCCACACGCCTCCACGCACGTGACAAACCCTTCCAGCGTGCGCCCCTGCCTGACCTGTTCGGTAAACGCCGCGACAATCGCGTCCCAGTTGCTGTTGTCCAGCCGTTTGGAAATCCCCTCGTCCACCAGAATCTCCACATAGCGCTCAGCCTCGCAGACAAAAATCAGCACGCCGGTGCTGCCCACGGTGTGGTGCAGGTTCTGTTCGAGAAACTGCCGCCGCGCCAGGTTGGAGGCGCGCCAGTGGCGCACGCGGCGCGGGACCAGATGAGTGGTGATTTTCGGCAGACGGAACAACAGGCACAGGACGATGAACATGCCCCACTGCACCAACAGCAGACTGCGCAGGGTCAGCCAGCCCGTGAGGTAGTGGACGATGCCCGGCAACACCAGCGCCAGCAGGCTGGCCCAGAGCAGCGGGATGTACGCGTAATCGTCGGCGCGGGCAGCGAGCACCGTGACCAGTTCGGCGTCGGTGTCGCGTTCGACCCGGGCGATGGCCTCGGCGACTTTGCGTTGTTCGTGTTCAGTCAGTAATGCCATGTCGAAAAGTGCCTGCTCATTATTCTTTTGATCTCACCAGCCGCCGGACGAACCGCCGCCGCCGAAACTGCCCCCGCCACCGCTGAAGCCGCCACCGCCACCGCCGCCGA